>JAASSR010000144.1 GCA_021767785.1 Methanolobus sp. | reverse complement strand
TTTTCAAAAAACTTTTCTCTGTCACCTTTCATTGCATGTGCTGTCAATGCAATTACAGGTATATCCTTATTGAGCACTTTGGATTCTGGACTTCGAATGATCTTAGTAGCTTCAACCCCGTCCATTTTCGGCATTTGAATGTCCATAAGCACAAGATCATATGATTTTGTCTCAAGAGCTTTTATAGCTTCCATGCCATTATCAACAACATCCACACTGAATCCCAAATTAATTAACATAACTTGAGCTACTTCCTGGTTGAAAATATCGTCTTCGACCAGCAAAATCTTTAGTACATTATTGCTTGTTTGAATTAAATCCACTTTTTCAGGCATTTCTACCCACTTTGCTTTGGATTGCTTTTCCAGCTGTACGGTGAACCAGAACTCTGATCCCTCTCCAACTTTACTGATAACACCAATGTCACCATTCATCATTTCGGTCAGTTGCTTGGATATTGCAAGTCCCAGACCTGTGCCACCGAATCTGCGACTGTTAGAGGTGTCTGCCTGAGCGAACTTTTCAAAGATCAGATCGATTTTTTCCTCAGGAATACCAATGCCTGTATCGATTACTGAAAAACGTAGAAGGACATTGTCACTGTTTTGGGATTCAGCTGAGATGCGGATAGTCACCTCACCTTCTGAGGTAAATTTAATTGCATTTCCTGTAAGATTGGTAAGAACCTGGGTGAGTCGTCCAGGGTCTCCACGGAGCTGCAAAGGCACATCCTCTGTGAGGTCGTAAGATAGTTCCAGTTCCTTACTATGCGCACGCAGGCTCATGGTTTCGATGAAATGTTTGAGAAGAGTCTGTAAATCAAAATCAATATTTTCCAGTTCCAGTTTACCAGCATCTATCTTAGAGATATCAAGCACATCCTCTATAAGATCAAGAAGGTTTTCACCACTTTTTTGCACAGTTTGAGTATAGTGTCGTTGCGCATCGCTCATTTCGGTTTCCATTAGTAGATCGGTAAACCCGATTATTGCATTCATGGGAGTTCGGATCTCATGGCTCATGTTGGCAAGAAACTCTGATTTGGCCAAATTGGCAGCTTCTGCAGCTTCTTTAGCCTTAAATAGATCCATTTCTGCCTTTTTTATTTCAGTGATGTCGTTATTGACCACTATTGCTCCCAACATCTCTTCATCATCGCTTAGCACGGGAGCTGTATAATTGAGTATGACTCTTCTTTTATTATCAAATGCATCAATTTCCAGAACTTCATCCTCTATTGTTATACCTTCTTTGATAGTTTGGGCCAGTGCCCAGTCTTCAGGAAGTACTTCTTCACCTGTAGAAAGTCTCCGTGCTTTAAACACACCATACTCATCAGGAGGAACAAGCGGTTCAGCACCCCATATACGCTTTCCTTCGGGATTTCCCCGCAGAAGTTTTCCGTTTGCATCAGCAAACCACAGTCCAACAGGTATAATGTCAAATACCTTGTTCAGGAGTGTTTCACGTCGCTTTAATTCTTCTTCCGTTTTTCTGCGTTCAGTTATGTCCTGGAGTTGCTCTACTATAAAGACAACTTCTCCATTTTCATCAAGTATAGGATTACTTGTTGCTCTTATGTATCTATTAAGTTCAGGCACATATCTTTCTGCAGTTTCAATCTTTTTTGTCCTCTGAGCTTTTTTTGCCTGACAATCTGGACATTCTTCCTGACGCCCTATAAGTTCATAACATTTCTTTCCTAATACATCCTCAGGTGATTTGTTTAGCAATTCATAACCAGCTTTATTATAGCGTGTTATTGTAAGGTCGGTTTGCTGAAAAGCTACTACATCCTGTAATTGATCCAGCATAGCTTCCAGGATATTGGAAGTTTCTTCCAGTTTTATCTCTGCTTGCTTGCGGTCGGTGATGACCTCTGTGTAAACAATAATTCCACCGATTGATCCATCCATTTTATACCAGGGACGGCATTCCCAGCGGGTCCACTCTACGGTACCATCCTCTCTTATATATTGATCATCTTCAGCACTTATAACTTCACCAGCAAGTGCCCTTTGATGAACGTCTCTCCACTTTTGAGGAAGATCTGGGAATACTTCATAATGGTGTTTTCCTATGATATCCTTCATTCTGACCTTGTATTCGTCAAGGTACTGCTGGCTGACATATATATAATTCAGGTCGCGGTCATGTACTGCAACAGCACTTCTTGTATGTTCCACGATATAGCTCAATAAATCGTGAGAGTGCATCAAAGCTTTTTCTGACAACTTACTATCAGTAATATCCTGATTAACACCGTAGGATTTGACTGTTTCACCTTTACTGTTCTTTACGATAAAGAATCTGACTGCAAGGTAACCTGTGCTCCCATCAGCATAAAGCATGCGATGTTCAAGGTAACGACTGAAATTTGGATCTTCAGCCTCCAGTGCCTTGTGCACCTCCTCAACAACCATATGACGATCATCTGGATGTACAAAACGCCTGGCATAATCCTCTATTGGCATCCTGTACCCTCCCATCTCTTTAGCATTAGTATGGAATATGGAGTAGAACTCATCCGAAAAAGTGAATATACCGTTGACAACATCCAACTCCCAGTGGCCAAGCATTGCAATATTTAATGCATTGGATAGTTGCTGCTGACTTTTATGCAGTTCTTCTTCCACATTTTTGCGTTCTTCTTCTCTGCCAATGGCCGAGGCTATGAGTCCAAGGATATGTTTGTCATCCTCACTGATATCTGCATCATCCTGATACACGACACAAAGAGAACCTACAAATTCATTGCAACACAGAACAGGATGACCGATATAGGTTTGTAGATCATATAATTCTACATTTCGATCTGTTTCAGCATAGGCCGTTTCGCCTAGATTCCGCACAACATATGGCCCTAAGATGCCGTTTTTGATGACATCATAGCATATGTGTCCTTCTTTTTCATCCTCAGACAGATAATCTGGAGGTGTATGCCATTGACCAACAGAACGTAGCATGTCACCATTAAGTCGGTTGTATAGAGCACATGTACCATTTAGGAGCTCACCGCAAAGGGCTGTCAAGTTGTTAATATTGACTCCATAGTCAGCACCCTGTTTTAGTAGACAATTATTTATTTTGGAAAGTTGCTCCACACTTAATTTGTTTCCCATTATTATTCCTTCTGTATGCTACTAGTAGACTGTTTTAGTATAGTCAGACCATCCTGCAAACTGTCGATGTCATAAATAGATCATGTATATTTATTGTTGAATATATATTATTACATAACATTTTAACTTTTACTTATCAAGGTTTTGTAGGAAATACTGTTGCTGCTACTTTAAAGTCAGTAACGTCAACTACTAATCTAAGGGACCCTTTTTGTGATTTAATGTTTGAAATTTGAATTCTTTTGAAAAATCCATTCAAGGAAACAATTTTAGTTTCAGTAATATTAATAATAGGAATAATAGGGTAGATTAGATAAAAAATTACATAGTGTGGTGCAAGCATTAACTTACTTGCAAATACTAAAAGTGGAATCTTGAAACTAGAATAACTCAAATATGATTGAAAAACTATCCCTAGAAACATTTATGGATAAAAACATCATATATGAAATATTAATAAATTCAGATAGATACAAAAGAAACTAGAAA
>JAASSR010000008.1 GCA_021767785.1 Methanolobus sp. | reverse complement strand
TTAAAGTATATCCAATATTATTTAAAGCGTTTAAAGGAAATGATATATAAAGAATGTCAAACAGATTTATATATAATAATGACTAATTATAAGTTGAGGAAACGGGAACAAACTGCTTGTAACTGTATTCAAAGGTATAGTAACTGTAACCAAGCAAAACCATTCATCCCCTCAAACATGTCCCCGTTTCCTCGTTGCTCAATTACATAGCAAAAATTCTTTTCACTATCCCTCTGGTTCTCAAACACATTCAAACAGACGATTTTACCAGTGTATGATCATCATTGATAACTTTGTTCTTCATTTGAATTCTGAATCAATAATGGCTAAATATAACTGTATGAAGTAATAAGGAGTTAAGGTAAAACTTAACCTTTGACAACTCCCATTGGCAATACACGCGCAACTTTTGTGGCTATTCCGAGATTATGCACCACATCTACGACCTCACTACTGGATTTATAGACCTCAGGTGCCTCTTCCGCTATCAATGAAGGCTGGGTGGCACGGACAATAATACCTTCTGATCTCAGCTTGCTCTGTACCTTTTCACCCCGAAGTTCACGCTTTGCACTCCTGCGGCTCATTACTCTTCCTGCACCATGACAGGCACTTCCGAATGTGAGTTCCAGTGCAGC
Source organism: Methanolobus sp. (assembly GCA_021767785.1). Classification (GTDB taxonomy): domain Archaea; phylum Halobacteriota; class Methanosarcinia; order Methanosarcinales; family Methanosarcinaceae; genus Methanolobus. The sequence continues at coordinate 42,400 of JAASSR010000008.1, read as the reverse complement.
AGGGCCTCCTTTAAGAACATAGGAGGCAGTGCCCATACTTCCGGGAATTATCACCGGTTGTCCTACGTCAGAATAGTCTTGCGGGATCTCAGGATGACCTGCAGGGAAAGCTCTTGTTGCACCTTTTCTGTGAACATAGACTTCCTTTTCCTCACCGGCAATGATATGTCTCTCAAGTTTGGCAACATTGTGAGCAACATCATAGACCAGATCAAGGCCAAGATCACCGTGTTCGGATCTGAAGAAACTCTCAAAAACCTCCCTTGCCCAGTGCATTATTACCTGGCGGTTCACCCATGCATAATTTGCCGCACAGACCATTGCCTTGAAATAGTTCTGTGCTTCATCAGAACCTGCAGGAGCACATGCAAGCTGTTTGTCCGGAAGAGGAATCTTGTATTTCTTTGAAGCCTGTGTGAGCTTCTGGAGATGATCGGTACATATCTGATGACCTGCTCCACGGGAACCACAGTGGATCATAAAAGTTATCTGACCTTCCTTAAGACCGAAAGCTTCGGCTGCTTCCTTATCATACACCTTGTCTACGTACTGGACTTCGAGAAAATGGTTTCCGCTTCCCAGAGTTCCTATCTGTGGTCTGCCCCTTTTTCTTGCTTTTACACTTACCATAGAAGGATCCGCTCCTGGCATCATCCCATTGCTTTCACAGTGACTCAGGTCCTTTTCAACGCCGTATCCGTTTCTTACAGCCCAGCGTACTCCGTGCATAAAGATGTCATCAAGTTCTTTATCATTGACCCTCAGACGACTCTTGGAACCAACACCGGAAGGTATTGCATCAAATAAAGAGTCAAGCAGTTCAGGGAGTTTCGGACGAACATCTTCCTCGCTGAGATTTGAGCGTATGAGACGTACTCCGCAATTGATATCAAAACCAACTCCACCAGGACTTATCACACCTTCGTCTTTGTCAAATGCAGCAACTCCACCGATAGAGAAACCATAACCCAGATGTGCATCAGGCATCGCCATGGAATATTTTTGTATGCCTGGAAGAGAAGCTACATTTGCAACCTGATCTATCGTTTCACTTTCAAGGAGGTCAAGAAGTGGTTTTGAAACGAATATCCTGCCGGGTACATTCATTCCGGGTTTGAAATTTTCCGGTACCTCCCATATGTTATCATTGATCTTTGTAAGAATATCATGAACTGATGTTTCATTTTTCTCTGACATCATTATTCTCCTGTCAATTTATTTCTGTCAATTATCTATAATGTGAACTATGTGCTCTAATCGTATGAATATATTGATAACATGAAAATGCCCCAGGGATCAGTAAAAATGAGAAATTTAAAGTGATAAAGACGTTAGAAGTAGACTTAAAAGATCTTATGTGTCAACTGTTGCCTGGACCATCCATAGGCTATCGATTTTTTCGATCCTCATATCATTATATGTAGCTGCTTTGACCTCAGTATCAAATACATGTAAAGAATGATCAATCTTTTCTCCGTAAATTGTGGCAGAAAGAGAACATTCTTCATCGCTGATATCCAGTTCTTTTATCTCCACATCACCAAAGACCATTTCCTCAACTTCAAAAAGAAAGAGGATCTCTGAGAGCCAGTCAAATAGAAGACCCTCAAGGTCGGAAGAACTAAGTTCAACTTCCAGAGATGAACTGTTATTCACTGACGTAGTATCAACCATGACATTGAGCATGGCAAGGGCAGCATTTTCAAAAGCCTGACTCAAACTTTTACCATATGCCCTGAATTTAGCATCGGCTGTATGTTCCAGATACTCAAAGTCCATGTTTGTACCAGATGACATGAACCTTAATTGGTCTTAGTGTAATTAAATTAGCCGCCTGGATACTTCTGATTATCAGATCATTGGCCAAGCTGTTTCCAGATATGGACTATACGCTGTAAAGCTGTTATATGACTACCGATACCTATCACTATTATCATCCATCCGAGTGCCGAGAAACCATAGATAGTCCCCGAATAAACAAAATAGACAACAGAAGATAAGATTGTAAGTACCAGCCTGTCAGCTCTTCCTATTATCCCACCATAATATCTTCCAATATGAAGAGCCTGCGCCTGTGTACCCAGATAACTGGTGAGCAGAACTCCAACTATGGTCACAACACCTATCTGCCAGCTTACATAACCTCCGAAAAAGACACCACAAATGATGAAGACGTCTGAATAACGATCGATTATATGATCAAGAAAATCCCCTCTTGCAGTGGAAGCATTGAGGTAACGTGCCATTAGCCCGTCCATTGCATCAAAAAATGAGTTTACAGCAACAAGTAATCCTGCCACCAGTACAAGAATGGGATCAAAAGCAGAATAATAATAGATCAGGCCTGCAAGTACCGCAAAAATAAGTGATAGCACTGATATTGTATTCGGTGAAATGCCGGTGTCTGCAATTATCCTGGCCATGGGTTCAAGTATTTTTGATACTACTGGCCTTAGAGCATTGAATGTCATGGATATTGTACACAATGAGTATTTTTATGATTTAACGTTTTCCTGAATTTTTAACAAATAATAGGAAGTTCAGGATAAAAGATAGAATAATACAGACAGTTTGATATTTATTTTTTCTTTGCAAGATCATACCAGTATTTTATCTTGCAGGAATGTTCCACCTGTGTGGTTAGAACGTAGGCTTCATCCAGAACCTTCCCGGTTGCAAAGGTGCCGTGACTGTAGATAATAGCTGTTTTGTGTGATGCAAGAGCCGTAGTAAGATTGCAGGCAAGCTCATCAGAACCTATGCCGCCTTTTACAACAGGTATTTCCCCCAGGAAGTACTGGCCTTCACTGTCTGCAGGAGTGATGCTATCCGCTTCTGCAAGCAGAGAGACTGTTACCGCAAAGGGGCAGTGCGCGTGAACTATCGCAAGAGCAGGTGTTTGCCTGTATATTGCCCTGTGCACTATGGTTTCCGAGGAGGCAATAATATCCAGAGGACAGGAACCCTCGATACTGACTTCGACTACACTGTCCTTTGTAATCTCATCCAGAGCGCAACCGCTTCTTGTGATGAGCATACGGTTACCAAGTCTCACACTGATGTTTCCGAAATGAGACTCAACCAGTCCGCTTTCAACAAGTTTTCTTCCGATCCTTGATATTTCACGCCACATGTGCCATCTCCGCGTACTTTGCTACCATAAAATTTATCTGTTATTATGGTATGTAAGGGAATGCTTTCCATAAAAAGATGTGGAATGCGTTATCATGATGCCTCGGTGGCTTAGCCCGGCAGAGCGAGTGACTTGTAATCACTAGGTCGCGTGTTCAAATCACGCCCGGGGCTTCATATTCTCTTATTATGAATTATACAACTTACGAAGTAATTGGTATTTTGTAATACTCACTTCAACTGATGTTTTTTCATTTGATACTTTGCCATCATGTTAGAACCCAGAGTATATATCAGAATCACAATCCCAAGCCAGATAAAATGGGTCCCCAGGTCAGATCGTCCTACATATTTCAGCATCAAACCCGTACCGAAGATCAGTAAATTTACCATACCTAATTTCTTGTTCTTTTTAACTGTGTCCTCATATATCTGCCTGTGAACAAGATATTCCTTTTTTTCTTTTTTCATACTACCACATCCTGAGTAAAAGAACTATTAAACAAGCTGCACAAAACACTTTTGGAAAAGAATATACCTGCAATATAAGTTCACAGGTTTTTGCAACTATCTCATACAACTTCAAGCAAATTCATGATACCATGACAATTACACGTTGTTGCAATAAAAAAAGCGCGATCCTCAACCGAAGAGGAATACCTTTTTTCGTGTACACGTTTCACATGCTCCATCAAAGAGAGCATATATTCCTTGAAATCAACTCCCTTTATCCCGCCAATTCCCGGTTTCATCTGGCAGCTTTCAAAAACCCAGCCTTTGTAAGATGGTAACAATTTCCTGACATATGCAGTTATGGTCTCGGGCTTTTCCCTCTTGAAATTGTAGCAATAATCTTTGGGGCCCATGCAGTAATCAGGGCATATCTCCCCCGGCTTTGCGTATGAGAACATGATCACACCGTCTTTCAGGGAACTGAAAACAACGATATTTCCAGGTAAATGAGACAGGAGCTTGTTAAAATATGCCTTCATTTCTTCATCCTTATCATCTATATGGATGTCTGAGATCAAATGATCCGAAGATGCCGAACTAAGCATATCAATTACCATATTAACAACAGCATGTGTGGGTACAGCAGGAATTATGAACTCAGGGATTCCAGCCTCAAGTATCTCAGGAACATTGCGGACATCCATGCAATGGAAATAAACATTACCCGAATTGGCTTTTGATTTTTGGAAATCCTTTATTAGACTGAAAAGTTCTTCACGATTTACTTTTATTGAATTGTCGGCGGCATTGGCTGACTTATCAACATCGATAATAACTACAAAAGGAAATGACTTTTCTTTTGCATAGCTGGCAAAATCACTTCCTATTTTCCCGCCACCCAGTACCAGATAATATCCTTCGATTACTGGTAGGGACTGGAAACTGTTGATTTTTCGATCCAGAGTGGAAACAGGTTCTTTATTCACAATAATATGAAAAGTGAACAATCTATATTAGATTTGTTTTGAGAAAAATTGAGATTTCCGGAGTAAAGGTAAAAAAGAAAAAGATGAACAAGGATCACTTCTTCTTTTCCTTTGTTTCATTGATCTTCCTCTTAATATCCTCCCGGGCCTTATTGATCTGAGGTTTGGCCTTTTTGTATCCTTCCCTGGTATGCTGTGCAGCAAATTCCGTACCTCTGGCAGTGTAATCAGCAGCTTTTTTACTGGCTTCTCTTATAGCAGGTATTCCTTTATCATTGAATTCCTGAGACCCTTTTTTGATAAGTTCCTGCGCCTTACCCTGTGCTTTTGTCAGATCCACTGAATTTGCCAGATTTCCTGACTTTTTCATGACCAGAAAACCTGCACCGGCCACAAAGCCGATAAGGATCAACGGTATCAACCATAGTACTGACAGACCCCTGTCATCATCGGCATCAAGTTCATCATCTGATAACTTTACATCTACTTCCTGACCAAGATCACCTTCATATGCATATGTCGGTTCAACATCATTATACACAACATATTCCATGTCACCGGTAACACCTGTACTTTCCAGTGAGAACTCATGTTCATCGAAATACTCTGAAGGCTCTTCCAGTTCATTTATCAGCTCATCATTACTGATAGTATAGATTTTTTCAGCAGTGTATTCCACAGAGTAAGGTTCAATACTGATCTGTGCCGGAACGTCTGATGGAAGAGGCTGAACATATAAAAGGCCATCTCGCAGGTCGACTACGTATTCATAGTCATCACCATATACTGAATCCGGATAATGTACTTTTACAAGATACTGACGTATCTCATCATCTTCTACTTTCAGGTAAGCACCATCTATCCTTACGGCAGTGCTCCTGTTACTTCTTTCATAGTTAGCAGCTTTTCCGATAACCATGCTTTTCTTATATTCGATCTCTGAAGTGGAATTCAGACATCCCAGATCAAAGAAGAACTCACCTGAATCATACTCTCCGTTGTTATTTTCATCTCTGAAGCCTTCAAATGAATCTCGCTTGCCGTTACCTTCTGTGGTATCAGCAAAGAAACCGTGTTCAATGAATATTTTATCTATCTCCGCAGATTTGCTGGGATTTGCTTCCCTGAAAGCAACATAATAATCATAGAAATCTGTTCTCTGAACCTTAAGCACGGACCACATATCATAAAGGGACATGGAAAGAGTATCACCATTGTCGTTTTTCTTATCATACATATCCCACAGAACAGAGGCAACTGCAAATTCCTCATCATATCCCTTGGAGTCCCAGGGATGATAATTGTTCTCAAGGCTACCGAAAGATGCATAGATATCCGACTTTGTCTTTCCGTCAGCCGGATTGCTATCGCCGAACTTGTCCGAGATAACAAGTGCAATGAACTCAGCAAAGCCTTCATCAAAAGAATCGGCTGTATTGGGATTAAGGAAACCATCATGGTTTATTGTTCCTGATTCCTTACCTCCGAGTGTCCATCCGCCATAGTTAGCATACATCAGATGATGGGCGAACTCATGGTATTCACGGTTCTTAGGTCTGTTCGAATTGGAATAACCAGCATCATTGCTTGATATAAGGATTACAGATTTTCCCGGAGAATAAAGGGTATCATCATTGTTATTACCTACAAGCACCTCTACCGGGAGCTTGTAATCTATGCTGGCTCCAAGGTCATACAGGCAGAAATCAACTGCTTCGGCAGTATGAGCATAGATCACACCCAGACTTTTCATATCCTCAGGGTTACCGGTACTGCTGGCTTTATCCCTTCCCTGAGAGCCATCCAGCCTGATATGGGCTTCGACATTTCCCTGATCAACGATAGTCAGTTCCTGATAATACCAGACTCTTTTATAAGTATCTCCATCCAGATCATAAAGTATAAAATAGTTCGTATCATCCCTTTCGTAGGAAAGAATAACAAAGAATTCCACTTTAACATTCTTCTCATCATCATCAAGTTCTACTGTAACAGGAATATGAAAGTCGCCATGTTCATCTGCTATACCTTCAAATACCTCGCCTTTTACCCTTGCTTCAAGCTTTGCATATGATAGTGGGTTCCCATCGGCATCGCTGACCGAACCGCTTATGTACAGAGTATCAGGCCCTTCTTCAAGAGGTAATTCTGTTTCAAAAACAGAAGGATATGAACCACTGGAAGTACCAACAGGTGTATAATACTGACTTTCTGCTATTGCATGGAACTCATCCAGAGATTCACTTACAGCAGAATCAACATCTCTTACACCCTGAATATCTTTCGCGATCCAGCCATTATACAGGACAAAATCTTTGACAAGTACTTCATATGTATAGCCTAAAGAAAGCGAATACTCATCATACGGTTCTCCATTATCATCGTAGCGCGTTTGTTTTGACTTATCCACGGTGAGCATGTAGTAACCTGTGGAAGGACCTTTATTTCCAAAGTTTCCATAATTATATTCAGATACTTCCATACCTTCTTCCGGATAATCAAGATATTCTTTTGGTATGAACCTGCACAGTACATATTCATCATTTGTAGGACCGTAACATACTCCCCTGCTGAAAGAGCCCATGTAGCGCTGCATAGGATCATAAATTGAATTTACATCGGGCGACCTCACGTAGCCGAAACTGGGAGTATAAGTTACTTTATCCCAGTATTCGGTCTTGAATTCTCCATCGGGAAGGTCCGGAAGATCCGCATAAAAGCTTACAGGTGAAGCATGAACTTCCTTTGAGACAGTTCCGACTGTACCCATATACATACCCCAATCTGGATATTTGCTTTTCATTTCTTCAACATCGCCGTAAAACTGGAATGATACGGCTGCTTGCTCATCTCCTTCCCTGAAACCTGAAAACATCACAGCATCAAAAACTATCTCATCCTCACCTGAATATTCAAATTCGTTTGGTCTGGAAGTTTCACCAGTTCTTTTTAAATTGATATTTCCATGAGTGCCCACACTGATCCTATGTGTAAGTTCCCGTAACATGGGATCATCAATAACCAGTTTTACCTGAAATATTTCACCTGACACCACATTATCAGGCATTTCTATCCTGGCATTCTGTCCGGCAGATACAAGAGGACAGAACAGGATGAGTAACATAATCAGAACAACATATATTCTCAATTTACCACCAACACTTTTTTTAAATGTACCCGGGCTATTCAATTGTTAAATATCAGAATAGATATACGAATAAAACAACTAAAAAAAAATAATTCAGCTTGAACATGAAATCATTCTAATGTTATAACGCTGCATTGAAGATCTGGAAGTATCCTAGCCCTAACAACCGAACGAAAATATTAAGTTAAAATTATTTCACCCTGTCACCATATATCTTCTGAAGGTGTTCTTTTGGATCAAAATCGGTCTTGAACTTAAGTTTTCCTGAATCCGAATGGATAGTACTTTCCCATTCGTTAGTAAAACCATCTTCATCTGATCGACTTTTGTTCTTCACCTTAATAGACTTTATACCGGAATTTGGAATAGCAAAATTTGCTGAATTCTCTGCCAGGACAGCCTGAGCACCCATTGAAGCATACCTTTCAGCATATCTTGAAAAACCCTTCATCTGAGCTCCCCATTGGCCGAAAAAGCCTTTTCCTTCGGCTTTAGCCTGCTCACGGGACTCTTTTACAACCTGCTTCATAACATCATTTGTTACTTTGGCAAATATTGTACTATCAGTTGTTGCTACAAGTGTGAAAGAATCATAGGATAAACCTAACATCTTGCTTTTTTTCATATCTGGTACTATACCGATCACTTCGTCTTCCATAGAAAACCTCCTTTACATCCGGATCATGGAAAATGCTACCACCTACCATATATATCGCAACCCTGGATGACAATAAATGGTATGCTTAAATAATTATATAAACATTGTTTTTTTGATCGGTTTTTTAGATTTAAGCAAAAATCTGTGAATACAGAATCTGTACTATAAATATGGAACTGTATATTGCAGATACACTCAAAATTTCCACAAAAGAATTATATTATTAATCCTGGCTTAGTTTAGATCACTTGTACAAACAGCAGAAACAAATTAAATACTCATACAGAACGGAAGACAGATAAATGCATAACAAAGAAGAAAACCTGCCAGAATCACTCATTGAAATGAAAAATATACTGGTCCGCAAAAATAACAGAACTATCCTTGATTCCATATCTTTCAACGTCAAAAAAGGTGACAATATCGCCATAATAGGACCCAATGGTTCCGGGAAGTCCTCAATAATCAAGACAATTACAGGTGATCTTCGCCCCATTGCAGACACAGAGGAAATGGTGTTTAAAATACTGAAAAAGGACAGATGGATCATTTCAGACCTCAAAAAGCTTCTTGGGATAGTTTCAGGAGACCTCCAACTTGATTATATGAGGGACATCTCAGTAGTAGAAGTGGTACTTTCCGGTTTTTTCAGCAGCATTGGCATCTATCCTAATCTGAAAATCGAACCTTACATGCTGAAAAGAACAGCAGATATCATTGATTTCCTTGAGATAAGACATCTTGCAGACAAGAACATATCTCAACTCTCAACCGGTGAAGCAAGAAGAGTGCTCATAGGTAGAGCACTTATCCATGATCCCATGATACTTGTGCTGGACGAACCCACCAACAGCCTTGACCTGAAAAGCAAGCACAAGTTCAGGGAAACTGTGAGCAAGATAGCAGCTGCCGGAAAGAGCATTATCCTTGTAACCCACGACCTTGAGGATATCGTTCCTGAGATCAACCGTGCGGTTCTTCTGAAGGACGGCAGGATCTTTGCAGACGGAGATATTGAGGAGATTCTTACTGCAGAGAAACTGACAGAATTATTTGGTATTCCGGTAGAGGTTGGTAAGGATAAAGGATATTATCATGCCTGGTGCTGAAAGCACTTCATTTCTGCTGATATTAGATTCATACTTAGATAACCATTTAAGGCAGCAATATATTTACTAAACTATAACTTTTGATCATAAATTTTACACGGATGATACCATGAGGGAATTTATCGACCAGCTCAGGAAGAACGGGAAGCTCGTAGAAGTAACAGAGCCTGTTTCAAAGGTGTTCGAAGCACCGCGTATTGCAAAGAGAACACCCGGACCGGTGCTGTTCCATGACATTGACGGCAACAAAGCAATCATGAACGTGCTTGGTTCAAGGGATGAGCTTGCAACAATGTTCGGTGTGGACAAGGACAAGATAATCAGGAGACTCTCAGAAGTATCACCGGATGGTGAGGTCGTTGTTGTAAAGAATTCACCAACTATGGAAGTCATCGAGGATGATGTAGACCTCACAAAACTCCCAATAATGACACACTTCGAAAAAGATGCAGGACCATACATTACAGCCGGAGTTGTTGTAACAGAATACGATGGTGTCATGAATGCAGCTATCCACAGGCTCCTTGTAGTCGATAAAACAAGACTTGCAGCACGTCTTGTAGCTCCAAGGCACAGCTACGTCATGCACAAGAAAGCATCTGATAAAGGTGAAAAACTTCCAATCGCAATAGTTCTTGGTGCAGACCCCACAGTTACCTTCGCATCAACCACACGTGTTCCTGCTGGAAAGGAATTCAACTACGCTGCTGCACTTCGTGGCAGACCCGTGGAACTCTTCGAATGCTCAAACGGAATCAAAGTCCCTCATGCAGAAATAGTGCTTGAAGGTTACATCGACCCTGTTGAGAGGATCGATGAAGGACCATTCGTGGATATCACAGGAACCTACGACCTTGTGAGACAGGAACCCGTTATACACATCACAAGAATACTGCACCGCAAAGACCCGATCTACCACGGAATCCTCCCTGCAGGCCCTGAACACCTGCTCATGATGGGAGTTCCATACGAACCAAGGATTTTCAACGCTGTCAGCGAGGTCACAACTGTCAAGAACGTGGTGCTCACAGAAGGCGGATGCTGTTACCTGCATGCTGTTGTGCAGATAGAGAAACAGACAGAAGGTGACGGAAAGAACGCCATTATGGCAGCCTTTGCAGCTCATACAAGCCTGAAGCATGTGGTTGTAGTTGATGATGACATTGACATCTTTGACCTGCATGATGTTGAATTTGCCATTGCCACCAGAGTGAAAGGTGACATGGACGTTATGATAATACCAAATGTGAGAGGGAGCTCACTTGATCCAAGGGGTGCACCTGACGGAACCACAACCAAAATGGGCATTGATGCAACCAAGGTTCTGAAAGAGGCACAGAACTTCGAACGTGCAAAGATGCCGGAATAAATTGCGGAATAAATTGAAAACAAGGAAAAGAACAACGGGATAAAATGTATCTTACATCAGAAGAAGAGAAAACACTTGACGGCGAATACGGTCGTAGCCTTCAGAAAGCCATGGAAATACTTGTGGCACTTGGAGATATCTACGGTGCTGAAAGGCTCATACCTGTGAAGAGTGCACAGATAGCCGGAGTATCTTATAAGACAATTGGGGATGCAGGACTGGAATGGATATCCGACCTTGAAGGAAAAGTGAAGATCCCTTCCGTACTCAACCCTGCTGGCATGGATATCGTCAGATGGGAAGAAATGGGAGTAGAGCCTGATTTTGCAAAAAAACAACAGGAAATAATTGAAGCTTATGCAAAATTAGGGATTCGGACAAAGTGCACATGTACACCTTATTATCTTGAAGGATTCGATGTTAAGCTGGACGATCATGTTGCCTGGAGTGAGTCATCAGCAGTTTCATATGCCAACTCAGTTATAGGTGCAAGGACAAACCGTGAAGGAGGTCCTTCAGCACTCTCTGCAGCACTTGTTGGAAAAACCGCAAACTACGGATATCACCTTGATGAAATGAGAGAACCTGTAGTGGCTGTGGAAGTAGATTGCAAGCTTTCAGGCTCGGACTTCGGTGCTCTCGGTTACGTTGCAGGCAAAGAAATAGGTAGCAGAGTACCTATATTTTACATGAAGAACAAACCTTCAAAGAACGAGATGAAATCCCTTGGAGCAGCACTTGCAGCATCCGGTGCTGTGGCACTCTATCACATAGAAGGTGTAACACCTGAAGCTGTCAGGAACAAATTTACAAGACCTGATGAAGGCATCCCTGTTGAAAGAACACAGATTGATGAGGTATATGAAACTAATAAGGATATACTGTCCAGTGAGATCATAACCGTGGGATGCCCACACTGTTCAGTAGAAGAACTGGAAGAAATTGCAGGTCTGGTTGAAGGAAAAAAACTGCAAAAAGAGATATGGGTCTGCACTGCAAGGGAAGTTGCTGAAAAGAACCCGGATCTTGTGCAGAGGATCGAAAAAAGCGGTGCAAAGGTTGTGTGCGACACCTGCATGGTGGTCTCACCTGCCACTAACAGGTACGCTTCCATGACCGTGAATTCTGGAAAGGCATTTGCCTATGTTCCAAGTATGTGTAAGGTAGCAGCGAAGTATGCGAGTATCGAGGACTGCATCAAAGAGGCAGGTGTCATTGATGAAAATTAAATGCAGGACTATTTCCAGAGGTGTTGCCGAAGGTGAAGTAATGTTGACAAGAGATGCAATATCTTTCCTTGGTAATATTGATCCGAAGAGCGGAGAGGTCGTGGAACCACAGCATGAACTTTACGGACAGTCAATTGCAGGGAAGGTACTTGTTTTCCCTCATGGAAAAGGTTCCACAGTTGGTTCTTATGTAATCTACCAGCTTTTCAAGAATGGAGTTGCTCCTGCTGCAATGATCAACCTGGAATCTGAGCCAATCGTAGCTGTTGGAGCTATAATATCTGAAATACCACTGGTTGACAGACTTGAGAAGGACCCATACAAAGTGCTGAAGAACGGAGACAGGATTGTTGTAAACAGCACCAAAACCTTTGTCGAGGTCAACAAAGAATAACAGAGACAAATTCATGGATGTCTGCTTTCGCTGGAACAGGAAGAACACTTACAGTCTTGCAGCCCTGGCTCCACTTGTACCGGGAGCTTTGAGGGTCAAAGAACCTCATGACGGGATAATGATATACAGCTTTGCCACCAGACAGTCAGAGTCTGTTATCAGGGAAGTTAAAAAAGCAAACACTAATTCTATTTTTATCGCAGGAGGACCGCATCCTTCCGGTGCGCCTGTTGAGACACTGGACCATTTTGATTATGTGGTCATAGGTGAAGGTGAGGATACCTTACCTGAACTTATAAACACTATCATTTCAGGCAAAGATGTCTGCGGCGTTAGAGGAATAGCCTATAAAGACAAGAATGGAAGAACAATAATTACTGACAAAAGAGAGCCTGTTGATCTTGACAATTATCCCTGCTTTGATCCGGATATTGTAAGGGCTCCACTTGAGATCAGCAGAGGATGTCCTTTTAGATGCAGGTACTGTCAGACACCCCGGATTTTCGGAAATAAAATACGGCATCGCAGTATGGATAGAATAGTACATTTTTCCAGGTATTACAGAGACCTGAGATTCACATCTTCAAATGCACTTGCTTACGGCAGTGATGGTATACATCCACGTTTTGACAAAGTTGAGAAACTCCTGTCGGCACTAAAGGATACAGGAGCAAGAAATATTTTCTTCGGAACTTTTCCCTCAGAGGTAAGACCTGAGTTTGTCACGGATGAGTCACTGGAACTTATCACAAAATACTGCACCAATACAAAAGTGAGCCTTGGAGCACAATCAGGAAGTGATCGTATCCTGAGGAAGATACTCAGAGGACATACTGTTGATGATGTGGTCCGTAGTCTTGAACTCTGTTTCGACCACGGAATCACACCTGTGGTGGATTTCATGGTGGGATTTCCCGGTGAGACTGAAGAGGAACAGGAAATGAGTCTTGAGCTCATTCAATGGATATGTAAAAAAGGCGGAAATATACATTCACATTACCTGACACCGCTTCCGGGAACTCCTTTTGCGGATGTGGAAACAACACCTGTGAGCAAACGTTTCAAGAAAGTCATGGGAAAACTGGCACTTACCGGAAAGGCTACGGGTTCATGGGAATAAGAAGCATTAATCCAGAAGTTCGTAGATATCCTTTAAGAAATAGGCAGATGACGCTACAAGGAATGCAAATATGCATGATGTGGCGAATACCATGCCCAGGTCACTGTGAAGCAACACGAGAGCAAGTACAAGCGGAGCTGCTGTCTGCCCTGCATATTTCATGATATTGAATACCGAAACGATACTCCCCATCATTCCTGAAGGGGCCACCTGGGTTGCAAGAGTGTTGAGCTGGGGTTGCACCATACCAAAGCCGGCTCCGAAGATGAATATGAGACCGAGCACCTGATAAAGAGAATCTGCAAAAATAAGACCTCCAAGTGCAATGCCTGTAATAGAAAAACCTGTCATCAACAGTTTTTGTTTGCCGAATCTTGCAGAGAACGATCTGGCGCGGGATGAGACTGTTGCCATTGCTATTCCTTCAAGTCCCAGTGCAAGCCCTGCCTGACTTGCTGTAAAACCGAAATCATCCTTTAGAATGAATGGTACATATATAACCATTGTATATAGAAGGAAGAATATCGAAAAGCTCAGCATGATAGTGTAGAATATGCGAAATTCTGCGAGGGCTTTAATTATCGAATTTCTTTTTTTGGACCTGGTCTCATGAGGATTCGTCTCAGGAAGAATTAATAGAACAATAATTGCAAGTGGTACAGTTAGACCATAGAAAAGGAAGGGTACGTTCCATGCATAAGAAGCAAGGATACCTCCTATAAGAGGAGCCGATACAGCACCAATACCTGTGGTCATGCTCATCTTCCCCATTGCATTGACCCTGTCAAGGCCTGTATATAGTTCACCTATCATTGTCATGGCTATTGGCAGCATGCCGGCAATGCCTATTCCCTGAACAAAACGTAAAGCAAGAAGAGTAGTCATATCTGTGGAAAAATAGCAGGCCAGACCTGCGATCCCGTTGATGAGAAGACATGGTACGAGGATCTTTTTACGCCCCACGCGATCTGTTATGAAACTTACAAATATCATTGAAAGTGCAGTAGAGAATGTGTACATTCCAAGTATCATTCCCACAGCTTCACGTGATGTATTCAGAGGCTCAACCATAAATGGTAGTACAGGCCCAAGCAAAGCTCCTGCTGACATTGCAAAGAAAGCCACCAGACAGATCAACGGAAGATTGAGTTTTTCTTTCATTCTTTTTTGACCCTGTGTTCTACGAAATATCCATCGAAATATACAAAAACAGTTATCTCTCCGCCTTTGTTGAATTTACGTATTTCCCTGTCATAAACACCCTGTACATGTTTCAATTTGTTTTTATTGAAATGTTGCTGTGCTTTTCTGAAAAATGCTATCAACTGTTTCAGATAAGCAGTCTCATACGATTTTATCTGCAGAGCTATCTCTCCGGCTTCTTCATCGCTTATATCCGTGTGGTAACAACCGTGCTTATCCAGTCCGCTTATCTGTCTCCAGCCCACATTTCCGTCTTCATCGGGCTCACGGTGTAACATATATGGATATAGCCTGCATATCATCGGGCGCTTTTGATATATTGAACATCTTTTATTGCCCAGAAAGATGCAGGAACCATCATCTCTGGTTTTAAGAGCATAACCGGAAACATAGAAATATCCGTGCTGATCACACAGTTCGTAATATGGGGCGGGTTCAAGACAATCAGAAGAAACTTCTTTCATTGTTTTTACATCATTAGTTAGAAGGAAAACATGGTCATTGAACTCCTGTGTGCAACAGCGTGCACAGAGATTACACTCAAAACCAACTTCCTTTATTATAGATATCAATTCTTCATGTGGATAATCGCGCACCCCATCCAGTTCTTCAATTGCAGACACAAGCCGTTTTTCAATTACTGATCTTACCATGATCGACTCCTGTAATAATAACTGCCATAATAATTGCTTTCTAAAAGTAATTTTGGTCGTTTTTCCGCAAGTTTTAATAATAAGAATTACGTCTAGAACAAAACTCAAAGACTGGAAATATATATCCTGGTTAAGCATGAACTAACCTGGATAATAAAAACTTGCAGTGAAAATTACAGTAAAACTTGAAATGAGATTTGAGATTTACGAAAAAATTCACAATAATATAATATAATTCAATAATTGTTCAAGAGGTTTATATCATGGGTAAGACAGGCAGCATCGAATGGGTAAAAGTGAAAGGACGCAAAGGCAGAACTATCAAAGTTCCCAAGAGCAAGGAAGGGAAAGCTCATCCGGGCCCGGCACAGAGATACACATCATCCGGTGCCAAGAGGAGATTCCTTCGCAGATCGCCAAAGTCAGTAGTAAAGTAAGTTCAGCAATTCCACACAAATTTCTTTTTTATTCTTTTTTTGGAATTTGTTTTTTTTGCATACTGTACATACCGTCTTTTCTTTGCACGAATTACAGAGACCCGATACACTTATATAGAACTACAAACATTAAAAAACGACCTGAAAGCAAATGTCATTCTAATTTCATACATAGGAGGATAGACAATTATGGCAGGACAAATGTCTGGACAGATGGCTGGACAGCCAATATTCATATTAAGAGAAGGAAGTCAGAGAACAAGAGGCAGAGAAGCACAGAGTAACAACATCATGGCTGCAAAAGCAGTTGCTGAAGCTGTCAGAACAACACTTGGTCCCAAAGGAATGGACAAGATGCTTGTAGACAGTCTCGGAGATGTGGTTATCACAAATGACGGTGCAACCATCCTTAAAGAGATGGACATCGAACACCCTGCAGCAAAGATGATCGTTGAAGTATCCAAGACCCAGGACGACGAAGTCGGAGACGGTACAACAACAGCTGCTGTAATTGCCGGAGAACTCCTCAAGAAGGCAGAAGAACTCATCGAGCAGGACGTGCACCCAACAATCATTGCCTCAGGTTACAGAATGGCTTCTGAGAAGGCCGGAGAGCTCATCAAGACTCTCGCAAGGTCAGTTACCAAAGATAATAGAGATGTACTTATCAACATCGCCGGAACAGCAATGACCGGAAAAGGTGCTGAAGCAACAAAAGAAGTCCTTGCAGAAATCTCAGTCGATGCTATCGCAAGCATTGCAGACGAGGACAACAAAGTTGATATGGACAACATCAAGGTCGAGAAAAAGGTCGGAGCACGTATTGAGGAATCCGAGCTCATCACAGGAATGATCATCGACAAGGAACGTGTCCACACCAACATGCCAAAGAGAGTAAATAAGGCGAAGATCGCACTTCTCAACACAGCAATCGAGTTAAAAGACACAGAAGTAGATGCTGAGATATCCATTACATCACCTGAACAACTTCAGTCCTTCCTTGACCAGGAAGAGAAGATGATCAAGGACCTTGTTGACAAGATCGTCAACAGTGGTGCAAACGTTGTATTCTGCCAGAAAGGAATCGACGACATGGCACAGCACTACCTTGCAAAAGCAGGAATTTTTGCAATAAGGCGTGTTAAGAAGAGCGACATGCAGAAACTTGCAAGAGCAACAGGCGGAAAACTCGTAACAAACGTCGATGAGATCACTGACGATGACCTTGGTCACGCAGAAGCAGTCGAAGAGAGAAAGATCGGCGGCGACCCAATGACCTTTGTCACAGGATGCGAGAATCCAAAGGCAGTTTCAATTCTTCTTCGTGGTGGAACAGAGCACGTTATCGACAACATCGACAGAGCACTCAACGACTCACTCAGAGTTGTCGGTGTAGCAATCGAAGACGAGAAACTAGTAGCCGGTGGCGGATCAGCTGAAGTTGAAGTTGCATTGAGACTTCAGGAATATGCAGCAACCCTCGGAGGCAGAGAGCAGCTCGCAGTCAAGGCATTTGCAGAGGCTCTTGAAGTAATTCCAAGGACACTTGCAGAAAATGCAGGACTTGATCCGATAGACATGCTCATGGAGCTTCGCTCACACCACGAAAATGGCATAAAGACCGCAGGCCTTAACGTGTACGAAGGACAGGTAATCGACATGTGGGAAGCAGGTGTAGTTGAACCACTAAGGATAAAGACACAGGCATTCAACGCAGCTGCAGAGTCCGCAGTCATGATCCTCAGGATCGATGATATCATCGCATCCAAACAGGGACCTGAAGGACCTTCCGCAGAAGATATGGTTCCAAACATGCCACCAGGCGGAATGCCAGGTATGCCAGGCATGGATATGTAAATATCCGGAACAACAAACTTTTAACAACTCGTTTGCGCAGGATCAGATGCATTCTGCGCAAAAATGCTTTTTTTAACTACATGTATAGATTTTTGTAAGAACAATTACTCAAGACATTTGAGTATATCTTTTGGATCATAGACTGGTGCAACATATCTGGTCCTTCCACGCATACCCTTACCAGAGAAATCAGCATCAATAAGTCTTGAAGCATGCATTTTATCAATTATCTCATAAAAACGGGTATATCCGAGTCCTGTTATCTCATGGAAGGATTTGTAGAGCTCACCTATCTGAAGATTGTTGTCCTTTGCTACCAGACCAAGTAATGTCTTCTCATTATCGGAAAGCGACCTAATATTGCGGCACAGGTGCAGAAGCCTTGACGCCTCGTAGGCCTTATCCACGTCTTCAACAGAAATTGTCCTGCTGGCTCTTCTTTCGGCATTCAGACCCGAACGTTTCAGCAGATCAATACCTATTCTCAGATCCCCTGTCCTGTCCACATAAGAGACAACCCTGTCCAGTGCTTCATCTGATACAACATCCCTGAAGAAAGCATGCTGTACACGATTGTTAATAATATCAGCTATCTCTGTTATCTCATACCTCGGAAAATCAATCTCTTCCGGCAGGAAAACAGAACCTACACGCGGATCAAAACTATAGGGAATTCCCACATCACTGATTATAGCTATCACGGATATCCTGGTGCCGGGATACTGTTCATGAGCTCTTAAAAGTGAATACATGACCTCATCTGCATGACCTTCATGGAAAAGATAATTGATATCATCCAGGGCAACCACCAGTGTCTTATTGGAATCCACAAGATGTTTGATCACTTTTTCAAAAAGGCGCCTGAATGAGACCCCGGAAGAAGGAGGAGTGATATGCACGAGTTTTTCATATATTCTTGAAATTACCGCAAATCTGCTGGAATCCATCTGACAGTTTACCTTTATAAAAGCACCATTATCAGTATAGTCTTTTACCTCATTGAAAACTTTCATTACAGCCGTGGTTTTTCCGGTTCCTGGAGGACCTTTTACAAGACAGTTCACAGGCCTCATACCTCTCAGAACAGGTTTGAGGCTGAAACGAAGTGCCTGCATCTGGGAATCCCTGTGTTCAAAATACTCCGGGAGGTAATCAAACTCTAGTACTTCACCGTTGCTGAAAAGAGTCTCATCCCACAGAAGCATGTCCTCGCTCAATTAAAATTCTCCTTTTATTGAATTGCCTTATGAATATGACCTAACTATATGAATCAATTTCTTTTCACTTTTTAGTAACTACAGGATTAAGTACTAACCTTATAATAGATGTATGTTCAAAATACAAATCGCAGATAAATATAATTTTCTGCGCATAATAATCTTTTGCTTTTGATCTGAGAGAAATGTAAATAAATGAATTACTCCTAAACAAGTGAAGTAATATCAGAAACCGTCTTTATCAGGGATTCAACCTCTTCTTCAGTATTATATAAGGCAAAAGATGCCCTTACAGTTCCTTTTACACCCAGATGATCAATACCCGGCATTGCACAGTGATAACCGCTCCTCACACAAATGTTCCTTGTCTGGTCGAGTATCATTGCCACATCATGGGCATTCATTCCATCCACATTGAAAGATACAACTGCTGCCCTGTTCTGTGGCCCATAAACCTCTACACCTTCTAATTCACCGAGACGCAAGGCAGTTTCCTTTGCAAGTCCGATCTCGTGCTTCTCGATCAGATCAACTCCCAGTTCTTCCACATATTCCACTGCCCTTCCAAGACCTATCACACCAGGAATATTAGGAGTTCCTGCTTCAAATTTAGCCGGACTTGGCTCTGTTTTGAAAGTGTCAATCGTAACCGAATTCACCATACCCCCTCCAAGGATTAATGGTTCGACAGATTCCGGTTCTTTGATATAGAGAACGCCCGTCCCCTGAGGACCAAGCAAACCCTTATGTCCAGGACATACAAAAAAATCAGGATCAAGAGATTTAATATCAATTAGCATATTACCTGCGGACTGTGATCCATCGATCAGGACCTTCACTCCATTCTGTTTTCCAATACTGATTATTCCGGCAATATCCTGTATTGAACCGAAAACATTTGAAACATGATTTACAGCTATGAGTCGTGTATGTTCTTTTATGGCTGTTTTTATATCATCAGGATCAACAACTCCCTGAAGATCAGGAGTTATGAAAGTAATTTCAACGCCATTTTCCTTCAAGCGCATCCATGGAAGTAGATTAGAATGATGTTCTACAACCGTAACGATTAAATGATCACTTTTTTTCCAGGAAAATCCCCTGGAGACCAAATTAATACTTTCTGTTGCATTTTTAGTAAATACTGTCTTTTCCACATCCATATTAAAAAATGCAGCTACCTTTTCCCTTGCATCTTCATAATGGTCCGTGCTCTGCCTTGCAAGTCTGTGGGCGCCTCGACCATGATTTGCAGCATATTTGGAAAAATAATCAAGCATTGCCGAAACAGCCTGTGAAGGCGTTTGTGTTGTGGCTGCATTATCGAGATAGATCACATCTTTTAAAACCGGAAAATCTTCTCTGACAGTAGGAATATCATACATAGGAATCAGTATGCGGAGAAAATAAAAATAGTTTTGCAGGCTATTTTGCCTGCACTCCGCCTACTATGAAGCGATAAAGCTCCATTTCCTCGGAGTTTAATTTGTCAGTCGATATTCCCCCGACCACCGAATGGCAATCTCTGGAAATATCCACATATCTTTTTTTGTTTGTCTCTCTCATATTTAACCTCCTGTCTCTCATTTAGTTATTCTAAGCCCGGGCGTTAGCAATAACCAAATATTATTATATACTATTTAATAATATTTTATCGCACGTCACGGACTAAACACATACATTATATTTCATGATATAAAAATATTATGATAAGTAGTAAGAAAAAAAAGGAAAAAAGAATCAAGTATTGAAAAATAGATAGTCAGCATCCTGTTCTCTTTCATGACAATTGATGCAACCGTCCACCTTACCTTCAGCGTTGATATTTCCTTCAGGAGAATAAGCAGCCCAGAACCAATCATTATTTTCAGGATCATATCCTTCTACTTTATACATGAGATAGATTCCCGTAAGTTCTTCATCACCGTTGAATCCTTCTTTTACAACCATGGTGCCATCAGGCATTGTCTCTTCGCCGGTTTCAGCTGCAGGTAATGCATTGTCTGAAACATATACAGTTACATATTCACCATGTACACCTGTACCTTCTTCCATTGCTTCTTTGCCGGGCCAGATACTCCATTCACTATAGCTATCTACATCTGTTATTTCAGAAAAAATTGCTGCTGAATCCGGTTCTGGAATCTGTGTATCCATTTCTTCATCCGCAGTTTCATCTGATGTTGTCTCTTCCCCCTCATCCAAAGGATCCGAATCTTCAGAGCCACCATAATCAGCACAACCTGATATAGCAACAATCGACACTAAGATTAAAAGCATGAATATTTTCATTTTCATATTATAACCCCAATTAACAGTGTTACTATTTATTATATAACAGTTACTGGAACAGCTACTTGTCGTAAAAGATATAATATATGCAGAGACTTTCGCTATTCATGCCAGAGATAAACATTGACAGAGCAATCACCTTTATTGATGGGACACAAAGGGTACTTGATGAAAAGAGTACCTTTGAAAGAACAAAAAAGAACCTTAAAAAGATAGGTGTTACCAGACTTGCCAGCATTACAGATCTTGATCGAGTAGGAATACCCGTATTTTCTACTATCAGACCAAGTGCTGCAGAAGGTGCTATATCTGTATACTCAGGAAAAGGAAGTACTGAGAACCAGGCAAGAATATCCGCAATGATGGAGGGATTTGAACGTTGTCTTGCCGAAAGGAACGGACTGAACACTGATGTTAGCGAAGATATCAAAGCCGGGCATATAATAGAAAGCTATGAGAACATAAAGGAAAGTGACAGGAGTGTAATCAATCCCCTGAGCCTTCTCCTACCTGAAAATTATGATTTCCAGGCATTGATAGAATGGATAGAAGGCTGGGATCTTTTCAAAAACGAAGCAACATTGGTCCCTGCAAATTCAGTATACCATCCCTATGATGCACCGGGCAGAACTGCAAAACTTTTCAGAAGCAATACAAACGGTCTTGCAGCAGGTAATACAATAGAGGAAGCAATACTCCACGGATTACTCGAAGTTATTGAAAGGGATGCCCTGAGTATTGCCGAATTCAAGCGTGATCCAGGAAGGGAGTTAATACTCACAGAAGAAGATGGTGAAAATTACAAGACCCTGAATAAATTCATAGATAATGAAGTTGATGTCAAACTCTGGGCATTGAACCACGATACTGATATAACAACAGTTGTTGCAGTAACCGATGATATCAGGCTTAAAGATGCAGCACTTCTGGTAATGGGTGCCGGTGCACACCTCAAACCGGAGATAGCAGTAAGAAGAGCACTCACCGAAGCAGCCCAGTCAAGGGTTGTACAGATACATGGTGCCCGTGAAGATACAGAGCGTGAGAAATTTGTCAGGGAAATAGGATATGACAGGATAAAACGCATGAATAAATACTGGTACGAGGACGGGGAATATATATCTATGCAGGATCTTAAGGATCTGTCAAAAAACAGTCCTTCAGAAAGTATAGATACTGTCGTAGAACAACTTAAGAATATCACCGATTCTGCAGCCGTCATTGACCTTTCAAGAGAAAGCGTGCCTGTTCCGGTGGTCAGAGTAGTGATACCTTCATTTGAAGTATACACACTTGACAGAGAACGTATCGGAAAACGGGCTAAATCAGGAAAAAGGAAAAAACTGGCTCCAAAGGACAGACCCTGGAGAACCGGACGCAGAAAATGAACGAAAAAGAAATTATCCTGAAAAAAGTCCTTGTCTTTGCAGGTACTAGCATAAGCCATGAAGACGCTGCAAAGGTTCTGGATGCAACATACCGACCTCCCATATCCAGAGGTGATATTGAAAAAGCTGTGCATCAGGGTTACAGGATAATAGGTATAATTGACGGTATTTTTTTCAGCAGAGCCGCTGTGGGCCATAAAGAAATAATCAGAGCAATGCAGGAAAATGCCACTGTAGTAGGTGGTTGCAGCATGGGAGCACTGAGGGCATCCGAGCTTGACATCCATGGCATGACAGGTGTGGGGAAAATATACGAATGGTACAGGGACGGAGAGTTAGAGGATGATGATGAAGTTGCTGTTGCAACAAATCCCGATACATTCGAACCGGTCTCAAGTCCCATGGTAAACATAAGAGAAACCTTAAAAGCCGCAACTAATTCAGGGATCATCAGTTCCGGCGAATGCAAAGATATAGTTAAACTTGCAAAGAGCACACATTATACAGAAAGAAGTTACTTAGGTATTACAAAAGAAGCATCTATAGAAGGAATAATTAGTGATGATACATCAAAAATACTCCTTAGATTCTGCACAGAGAACGAGGCCGATGTAAAAAGAGAAGATGCTCTCCTTGTTCTTGAAAAAATAAAAAAGATCATTTCAAAGTGATCATGATGCTATTTTTGGTTTCATGCCATCATACAAAAAGTGCACAATATACAATGTAGACATCACCAGAATTATCGTAGCCCCCGAAGGAGCATCAAGAAGATAGGATAAAAATAAGCCCGTCACACTGAAGATAATTCCGAAGAACATTGCAAGATACATCATCTTACCAAGATCATTTGTGTAGTGTCTGCTCAGGGAAGCCGGCATTGTGAGAAGTGCAATTATAAGAATGATTCCCACGACCTTTATCAACAGTACTATTGTCAATGCTATCAGACACAGGAGAATAAGGTAAAGTTTTTCTACGGAAAGTCCGGCAACTTTTGTGAACTCCTCATCAAAGCAAAGTGCCATGAACTGTTTATAATACGCATAGACGACAAAGATAATAACAACATCAAGTCCCAGCATCAGATAGACATCTGACATTGGTACGGTCAGAATGTTTCCAAAAAGATAGGTCATGAGATCAGGAGCATAACCAGGAGTCCAGTAGATAAGAATAATACCTATAGCCATTCCCAGAGACCATAAAATACCTATGGCAGTATCTTCGGCAACTTTAGAACGTTTACTCACAAGACCCATGACTACGGCTGAAAAAAGACTGAAGGGTATAAGACCGTAGAGAGGATTGATCCCCAGATAGTAACCCAGTCCTATTCCTCCAAAGGATGCATGGGTAATTCCACCACTTATGAAAACGATCTTCTTCACAACCACATATACACCGATTATCCCACAGGCAACACTTGCCAGAATAGCAGCAAGAAGTGCATTTCTCATAAAATCATACTGGAGTATCTCAAGCATGCAGACAACCTCAGTGATCCTTTAATACCCTGTGAGGCACACCATGGGCAATTAGTTCCACCGGACACTGATAGGATTCTTCAAGATCATGAGGACTAAGTTCCTTTTCATCATGATAGTGGAACCTGCGATTCAGACATCCGATCTTATCCACATACACAGAGACCGCGCTTATATCATGAGTCACCATAACAATGGCGATCTCTGATTTGAGTTTGTTGAGAAGCTCATAGAAATCTTTCTGCATTTTGGAATCTATACCTGTGGATGGTTCATCCAGTATTAACAGCTTCGGCTTTGTTACAAGTGAGCGCGCGATGAATACTCTCTGTTTCTGACCACCTGAAAGTTCACCGATCTGACGGTCCTTGAAATCAAGCATTCCGACCTTTTTGAGTGCTTCACGTGCAGCAGCACGATCTTCTTCATTGTACTTTTTAAGAGGACCTTTGTAACTAAGGCGCCCCATGAGCACCACTTCCCATACTGTTATAGGAAAATCAAGGTTGGAGGAATGATACTGGGGCACATACCCCACATAACGTCTCATTTTACTGGGTTTTCCTCCAAGAAGTTTCACCGTGCCCCTGTCAGGTTTGATCAAACCAAGGATTACTTTTAAAAGAGTGCTTTTACCACCGCCGTTCGGGCCCAAAATGGCAAGAAAGTCCCTGTCCTTTACTGTCAGATCTACCGACTCCAGAACATTGACACCATCATAGCTAACCCATACATCCTTAAGTTCGATCACTTCTTCCATTTCAAGACAGTCCTTTTTCAAATGCTATAGCTACTTTTGAAAGATTATCTATATAATTCTTTGCCAGTGGATCGACTTCCACAACCTCACCATCGATTTCAGTTGCTATAGCCTCTGCGCTAACAGTACTAAAACCTGTCTGCACGAAAATTACCTTTATATCCTTTTCTCTGGCCAGATCAATGACATTCTGCATGTCCTTTACACTTGGTTCTTTGCCTTCTATCTCAACAGGTACCTGAGTCAGGTTATATTGTTCTGCAAAATATCCCCATGCAGGATGATAGACCATGAAGCTGTTCCCTTCTTTACCTGAAAGAATGGTCTTTATTTCCTCATCCAGTTCATCAAGCTCTGCAATATAGTCATTCTTGTTTTCCAGATATACTTCTTCATTCTCAGGGTCTACCTCCACAAGTCCTTCATAGATATGCTCCACCATGATCTTAGCATTATCAGGAGATGTCCATATATGTGGGTCCATATCAGCATGGTCATGCTCTTCTTCATCCCCATGATCATTAACTACCATCTCATCAAGTATGATACCTTCCGAACAATCAACGATCATCATGTCAGGATTCAGATCTCTTATCTTGCTCATCATATTATCTTCGATGGTTATACCTGACCCCACCATTGCATACATTTCTGCATTACTGAGGTCTGTGAGCTGACCTGGTGTAGGTTCATAGGAGTGGGGACTTGCTCCCGGAGGGACCATTACGACCACTTTCACATTATCACCTGCGATCTTTTCAACAAATTCTGCCTGAGGAAGTATACTAACAACAACTATCAGATCATCTTCAGAAGACGTTGCATTTGTATTGTTTTCTTCATCAACACAACCTGCCGAAATAATGATAGCTATTGAAAAAAGCATCATTAAAGCAATCAAATTTTTCTTCATTTTTTTACTCCACCTTACCTTATTGTCATATATTTGTACTATAGCAAAATTGTTTGGTATTGGACCAATAATAAAATATAGATCAAACAGAAATTATACATCAGACCTGCAGGAATCATGCCCGATCCTTCCACAAACACTAACTGTCGGATGACCCATGGCACCACATATCTTATCGATCGCAGATTTTGACACGAATGCCTCAAATCTTGCAGCTTCAACACATGCCTCTTCCGAAGACAGACCATAATGACTTAGCATTAAACTCAGTATATTGTGCCTGTTCACAAAAAAACCAGCATATTCTTTGCCCTTATCCGTCAGGCGTACCCCCCGATAAGGAACATGATCCACATAACCAGAATCAGAAAGATCATTTATGGTCTTCGTAGTAGTAGATGGGTCGACATTCAGCTCTGTAGAAATATCAGTGGTTTTAACCAATCCTCCTATTTTTAAAAGGAATTTCAGATATTCAACCTTTTTTGGAGATAACTCCAATCCTGTGATTTCCTGCATAACACAACCATTATTAACAAGAGATATATATGTTTTTTGAAACAGGTTAAATTTAAACATGTTTTTTTGTACATATACCAAACATGAAGGATCATATGAAATTAAACAAATATAAAAAGCAGAGATCCACAAATACACAACCAGAAATGATTAGTAAGTAAAAATCAGATTGGAAAAGGGGTTAAAATGCTAATACAACAGATATTCACCGAAAAGATAGCACACAGTTCCTACATCTTATCCGGAAACAATACATGTGCAGTTATTGATCCCAGAAGGGACACAAAAATATATCTGGAACTTGCCAGAGAGCTTGGCGTCAGAATAACACACATTCTTGAAACTCACCTTCATGCCGATTTTATTTCAGGCCACATGGATCTGGCAGAAAAGACCGGGGCACAGATATATGTACCAGAAAAAGCAAACTGTAAATTTGAGCACGTATCACTGAAGGAAGGAGATACCTTTTCAATAGAAGATATTGAACTGGAAGTTCTGGAAACACCTGGTCACACACCAGAACATATATCCTACGTCGTTACGGATTCTTCCAGAGGTGAAGAGCCTGTTGCTCTTTTCTGTGGAGACACCATGTTTGTAGGAGATGTCGGCAGACCGGATCTTTTCCCCGGAAGAGCGGAAGAACTTGCTTCAACACTTTATGATACACTCCACAAAAAAATCCTTAATTTGCCGGATTTCTGTGAGATATATCCTGCCCACGGAGCCGGATCACTTTGCGGAAGAGCAATGGCTTCCAAAAGAAGCAGCACCCTGGGTTATGAAAAGAACTACAACTATGCACTTGAGATCAAGGACAGGACAGCATTCATAGATTCACTTACCAACAATATGCCTGAAGCACCTGACCACTTTAGCAGATGCACTGACATAAATCGTACCGGGCCCAAAAAACTTAAGGATCTCCATAGTCCGGAACCACTGAACAATGAAATGTTCAGTGAAAAGATGAAAAATGCAATAATACTTGATGTGCGCAGTTTTGAGACTTTTGGAGGACAACACATACCAGGAGCTTACAGCATTGATATCAACGCAAATTTCCCCACTTATGCAGGCTGGCTTTTACCACCGGAGAAAAACATACTACTGGTTGCAGAAAATTATTCTCAGGCTTTTGATGCCTGTAACCAGTTACACCGGGTTGGGATGGACAAAGTGGAAGGTTATCTTGAAGGCGGAATGTACGGCTGGGTGACCGAAGGACTGACAGCAAAACATGTCCCTCAAATATCATCGTCCGAGCTTCATGAAATGATCAATTCAGAAGATGAGATGACAATAGTTGATGTCAGAGCAGTCACAGAGTATGAAGATTTCCACATCGAAGGATCAGTGAACATACCGGTGCATGAACTAAGGGAAAGATATGATGAACTTGAAAAGGATTCAATGAATATACTTATCTGCGGATCCGGCCATAGATCCAGTATGGGATGCAGTCTTCTGTTGCAAAAAGGTTTTAAAAATGTCCAGAATGCAGCTGGAGGAATGACAGGATACGCAGCAGCAGGATACGGCCCTGAATGTCCCATGTGTGTACTGCCCTGGGCACCTTTCAGGAATAAGTGAATCCGGAAGAGTTTTTTCACTCTTATTTTTTTAACAATTAAAAGGCATACTCCTGAAAGTGAAAATTTCCTTTATCATACAGAGGAAATTGATAATCTCATCTATAGACACTAAAAGCAATATCAAAATCAACAGCGCTATGATCAACTCTGAATAATCAGGCAGAGATTGAACCAGATGGGCAAAAAAGCCCATATGTCCATTTGCAGAGTGGGCCATTATGTCACCTATCTATAAGTCTCCTTCAATACAATAAAAATATAACGAATATTCGTCATGATTTTTGATTATAATAAACACTACGTTCATTTATTGATAGATTTTATTAAAATGGTAATTGTTGCTTTCATAGCATAAAAAAACAAAACAATAATGTAGATTATATAAACATGTGTGCATTTTTTGATAATATTCAAATTGTTTATATATAATCAATAATATATACTGTAGCACAATCTGATCACCTTACAAGGGTTGGATGTGATAATGAATGAATGAAAATAAACATTATTTGAAAAAGTATACCAGAGGAGGGGTTCTGGTATTATTGGTACTAATAATAATGTTGCTGATGAATCCTATTGCTTCGGCAACATCTATTCAGAAATTCAGCATTGACGGAAGAACATATGGATCCGGCGATACGATAAGTGTAACCGGCGAAATACAGGACGGTAATAGTTCGGGAGAAGTTAAAATAATAATCTGGCCCACCGGAGATGAATTCACCGGCCCTGGAAACCAAACCTCTAATAAAACTATAACAGCTTCAGAAGGGGTTTTTTCTACAACAATAAGTGCTCCTGGAGATGCAGGGGACTACACTATAGTTGCAGTAGATATTGAAAGCGGCGTCATTTCACCATATCTATACATGAATGTAGTAGGCATGGAAGATGCACAGACAATTAAAGTACTCTTCACTGAAGGAAATATTGTCACAGTACCACTTTCGGAAAATCATGCCATCAATGGATCACTGAACGAAAGCAAATCCGGTGGAAGTGTACTTCTTGGAAGCACTACATATTATTTCCTTGTATCTGACGAAGAAGTAGCATATGTTGATGATGATTCTGACATGCAGACAGGATCTGACAGCACAGGCATGAGTGTTATAGGGAATCTCGTAGAAGGATCGAAAATAAAGCTCAATGGAGTTACTTACAAATTTGTCAGTATAAACAACGAAACCAGTTTAGTACTTGCAAAAACTATATCCCCTAGATTCAATGGAGGAGAATCTGCAAATGTAACTATCCTGGCGTTGAATTCCAGCGGATATCCTGTGCAGGACACAATTACTCTTGATTATCTGAGTGAAAATGGTGCTGAAATAAATTCAACAGAACTTATTACCAGTTCACAGGGACTCAACACAACAGAAATAGAGATTGGAAATAATGCAGGAACATATCACCTTGTTGCAGATGATATCGGGCACATCTCTTTTGTTGTAAATACCATGAACATGTTCGGAGACATACTATCAACTGAAAATACTCCGAAACACACCTTTGCTCTTGGCGAGGTAATGGTCCCTGCAGTATATCTTAATAACCTCAGTTCAGGAGAGCCACTTACAAATGCTTCAGTAACAGCTACTGTCACAAGCGAGAACAATGAATCATACCTGAACGAACTTGAGCTTAACTATGACAGCAGTATTGGCGCTTACACAGCAAATTATACTATTCCGGATGATGAAGAAATAGATACATATTATGTGGAATATCAGGCTGTCACAAATAGTCAGACACAGAAAGCTTATACAAGTTACAAGATCAAATCACATGACATCTTTTTGAAAATCGTTTCAAAGGAGGACGGTGAAAGCGATGGTTTTGCTCCAGGCGAAGAAGGTTTCCTTGTTATTGCCGGAACCAATCTAAGCAATGGAGAAAACATTGATTTTGAATCAGCCACAGGACTTGAAAATGGAAAATTCAGCCTGAACATCACTGACAGAGAGGGCAACGACGTCACATCTTCATGGTCATTGATGAACTCCAGCACATTCTACGATTACCTGGAAGTTCCAACTGATATACAGGATGAAGTAGAACAGACTACTGGTACCACTTTTGCTGTGATGAATTTCACTGCTCCGGACCATAACGGTGTATATGATGTTCTTGTGAAAGTTAACATATCCCAATGGAACAATGCACGAAGGAGTATTACCGTACAGGATCTCTTTGTGCACGGGGAACCTGTCAATAAAATGGGATGGTTCAGTCCCACAGTAGCTCCAAATGCCACCGCAAGGATAATGATCACCGCATTCGATCCGTCAACCGGATCTGAGATCCCTGCATCTGACATCCATGAAGCAGGACTCGTTGAAGTATGGAGTGACAGTGCTTCGGAAGTTGTAACCGAGTACATGGAAGATCCGGTGATAGAAACAGTGAATGTTCCTTTCCTTGGAGACAGGAAAGTGCTAAAATTCAATGTTACAGATTCATATCTCGGTTTCCATTATGTTAAATTCTGGGTAAATGCAACTGTTGACGGAACTCCGAAAATGGTAATGGGCGATGCCTGGTTCGATGAGAAACTCTACAGGATCAAAGCAAAACCCGTTTTCAACGACAATACTAACATGTTCAAAGTATTCGGTTCCAACGATAACATTGAACTTTCAGTGCATGTAGAGGATATAAGCGGAAACAATGTATCCACAGCTTCTATTGATGTTGAAAATGTGAAATTCGGAATGACCGGGGAAACGATCTCTGTAACAGACTCGTCAACATCGGTTACAACAGACTCTAACGGAGATGCCACACTATCGATCTCACCTGAAAACAGTCTGAAGTCCGGATTCTATAATGTAAGGATAAAGATGACAACCCAGGACGGAGTAGTTGATTACGGAAACGGATGGTTCGAGGTCAGTAACTTCATATTCTATCCGAATTCCAATTCATGGGAAGTCGGTATCGACCAGCCTATAAACTTCACATTGAATGCTTTTGACAGCAACTTTGACCAGAAGGAAGTGAACGTTACCCTGACAAAGATCATTTCAATGGGTGACTGGGATATGATGACACCTCCGACCATGTACAATGACACTGATGTTGAGATCGGGACCATCAACGGATCAGGTTTCTATGAACACCCGGGACTTTCAAGGGGTGGAAATTTCGAATTTGTATTCGAAGCAACAGATGGTAACTCAACTGAAGTTGGCAGAGCATGGGTGCATACAACAGCTTTTGTTGCATGGGTTGACTCCGGATGGAAATATGAATTCCCGACAAACGGCTTCATCAACTTCACTGTAGAAGCATCCGATGATAAAATGTGGGGAAGCAGTTCCCATAATATTACAAATGTGACTGTGGAAAAAGTTATGCAGGAAGGCATGTGGATGACCAGCTACAAGACAAAGAGTCAGATGGCCGGAATCACTACCACAGAAGCCGGAGATAGTGCAAATGAGATAAACGTATCCATCAACACCAGCGGATGGGGACAGGGGGCCTATATGATGACACTCAAGGTCACAGACGAAGAAGGCAGTGAAGTTTACACTGATTTCTGGTTCCGGCTTGAACTTGCAAGTGTAAGCATGACAGATCCGATGAGAATAACTGTCAGTGATGCACAGTACTATACAAATGCGACATCCATCAATGCCACTACTGATATACTCACAAAACAGAATCAGCTGGAAAGTATTGGTAATGTGAGTGCAGGAAAGATAAGTGGATTGGTAATTGGCGGAGATAATATCATACCTATTTCAAGCAGTTATGATATCATGGGTGATGATTCATGGAACCACACGTTCGTACCATGCTATGCAATGGCCGTGATCGATACCATACATGATACAGTGTATATTGAGTATGAAGACCAGGATGGACAGGGACCTGTTGGTAATCTTTCCAACAGCACTACCACACAGGTATTCAATGCATCTGAAGGATCCTCATTTACAGACTATACAGGAAGGACATGGAATATCACGGAGATAAAATCCGATGGAACCATTAAGCTTGAAGGTCAGAACACCTTAAATAACGGTGTTCTGCTGAATGAAAGTATAATGGCAATGAGTAAGTCAGGAAAGTTCCTCATAAGCAACTTCTATGATGAAGAGTGGAGGAACATCGATCTTGACGGAGATGGGGAGTACTTTGAGGATAATTATATTATACTGATGGCAGATTCAACTACTGCAGGACAGTATGATAAAGTGCTCATAAGTAACTCATACAACTTCTCCGCAGGATACATTGATGCAAGCGCAGGAGAACCTATCCATTTCGGTGGCGATCCGATATACCTGCTCAGCAACAAATACCTGTCTTCAGCCTATAATCTGGAATTCAGTACCTATGAAGAAGGCTGGAACGGAATGAATATCGGAACGTTCCAGAATGGTTCAACGATCAAGATACCATTCCTTGTCACAACTCCGGGAGGAGAACCTCTTGCAAACAAGGAAGTTAAAATTGACTACCTGATAGATCAAAGTAAAAATGTTCAAAGCCTTGAGAATATCAATGCAACCACCACTTCCAGCGGACTGGCACTCATCGAGATCAACACCTCAGAAACTACCATACCAACCGGTTCATGGATGATACATTATAATGTAACCATCGGAGACGAGTATGCAGCTGCAAATGAGGAAATGTTCTGGGAGCTCAATCGCTTCGAACTACGTAACTTCGTAGTCTCGGGAGCACTTGGAACACCGGGAGATATCGATCTCATAAGATTGAGCGATGATAATGCAGGCGACGGAATGCCAGGAAATAACATGCTCCTTGCATACGGTGATGAAGTTGAGTTCAAGAGAGGTGTCTCCGGATATAACTTCGGACCACAAGAGGATCTGTACAACATGAACTGGCCTTTTGATGAGTGGTACTATAACAGTACAACCGGTTCTTTCAATTATTCTACAGACGGAGCAACCCTTGAAACAGGAGAGATCGGTGTCGGTGCAACTATCAACTCAAGCCGTTCAGGTCTTTCAATGGATTATACAGTCATCCAGGCGAACAACACCGGTGACACAATAACTCTGAACCATAGTGAAAGTACAACTTTCTATGGTGACCTCTGGAACTTTACCCTTGTAAGCTGCACAGAGGGGACATCAGCAACGATAGCCATGTCATATCAGGGATGGCCCTGGACAATAGCAGGATACGACAGTAATTCTGGTCCGGAAACCCAGACCTTCTCCCTCGGAGAAGAATACTGGATGGGAGGATATGATTTCAACGTCAGTGCCATCAACAACGACAGTGTTGAACTTAGCCTGAGATATCCATTGATAATTATATCAATGGAAGCTGTCGACTCGCTGATGGATAGTAATACAGCCAATGGTGAGATGACAACTTATTCAGGATCTGCTACAGAGGTACAGTTCAACGGACAGGATTACTATGTATTCGGCTACGAAGATGCAGCTGGTACAATGTATGATCTTATGCCTCAACAGCCCCCTGAAACAAAGGATTGCATACTTGTAGTGAATTCAAGTGATCCCAGTGATGCAAATACGTATCGCATCGGTGAGAACATCAGTGAGTTCAACAATTACTATGCAGCTTCAGTATCCAGATGGGGAGGAAGGTTCATATTCCTCAATGGAAGCGTAACTCAGGTATATCCGATTCCCGAATGGACCTCAGATGAACCGATATTCTTTACAGGAAAGTTCAGTGATGCTGATCTGGGATTGGACCTTGCAACTGCAGGTGGTGACATGTATGATGAAGATGAACTACCTGAAGGAGTAGGAAATATAAGTTCTGATGAACGCTATCATATATTGCTCACTGACACTCTCGCGAATGGGGTGAATATGCCAAACCAGGCAGTCTATGATGACGATGCGGACCTCACAACGTTAAGGGACTGGGAGAATTACATGGATACAAATGCTATCTATGATCTGTACACCAATGAAAGCGGATATGGTGATTCAATACCGGATTACCTTGAAGATACCATAGTTACAGTGAATATGTCTGAAGGAGAAGCATGGGATATCGGCACCGGTAACATGGATAGCTGGCCTCTTGCTTTCCCAAGTCTTAACATAAATGAAAGTGAGAATTCTGCGACCTTGAAATCATTTGCACCTGTTTATGACTTCGATGTCAATGAAAGCATCACAATATACATTACTGCACGGGAGTTCGACGGAACACCTGTTGACGGTATTGCAGAACTCAAGTCATTGAAGATGACCTTCGGAGGAACCTTTGAAGAGGGACCAGCTGAAGGTCTGCCAGTATCATGGGACATGAGCTCTGAAATGATCAATGCCACACTTGTCGATGGAGAAGGTGTACTTGAGATCTTACCGGAAGAAATGGGAGAAATAAACTATGACTTCGGCGAGTTCACAGCCATTGTGGATATCGAGAAGGGTTCAGGTGAAACAGAAACATTGAAGATGAATTTCTTCAGGGTGAACCAGGATATGATGGGAATGTATGAAGAAGAAGGCCCCATGGCTGAAGGAGGCGGAGGAGGTGACTACCTGTGAAAAAGATAGCCATTGTCTTATTTATCATGTTGATAGCAGCCGGGATGATCCCGACTGCTTCTGCTGCAGCGTCTCTTAACATAGGTAGTATTAACTACGACACCTCTGTTGTAAAGGATGAAAGTATCACCATAACATCAACTGTTACAGCTGCAAGTGTATCAGGTACACTGACAGTAGATGTGACACTGACTGATAATT
Organism: Methanolobus sp.; assembly: GCA_021767785.1. Classification (GTDB taxonomy): domain Archaea; phylum Halobacteriota; class Methanosarcinia; order Methanosarcinales; family Methanosarcinaceae; genus Methanolobus. The sequence goes on along the minus strand of JAASSR010000008.1, from coordinate 7,750 downwards.
CAGAACAGTTCACAATACCAAGTCCCACGCAACAGGTGCAATTCACAAGTGACGGAACAAAATCAGTATCCTGGACTGTTACAGCTACGTCCACAGGCACAAGCTCATCGCCATTTACAATATCAGCTTCCGGCGATGATGACAGCAGTACTGCAAAAACATCCTCTTCCGCAATTACAGTAAAAGACAGGCCGGTTCTGACAATCGACTCCAGTACCGATGTGTCCTCTGTAAGTTCAGGAGATGATGTAGTACTCAGTTATGTTGTCTCAAACAGTGCCTCAGAAGGAGCAGCCGACGCTACAAATGTCAAAGTGGCTCTTTCACTTCCAAGCGGATGGAGCCTGAGCACTGGAAGCAGTCCGACATCACTTGGAACTATTTCCCCTACTGCATCAAGTTCCGGTTCCTGGACCGTTAGTGCTGACAGCCCTTCAGCAACTAACACCTTTACACTTACTGTAACCTCTACAATACCCGGAGGTAGCGTTACAACTACCTCTTCTGTTACAGGACCATCTTCCAGCACAACCACTACAACATCAAGCAGTGGTGGAGGCGGTGGTGGTGGCGGTGGTGCCACCGGCGAAGATTATGAGAATATCGCTTACAAAGATGTAAAAAAGGTCTATGTTCAGAAGGATGTGAAAACAGAGTATGAATTCCCTGAGGCAGAAAACCCTATTAAAGGAGTTTCATTTATGCCAAAGGTCAATGCAGGATATACTGACGTGACCATTGAAGTATTGCATGATAAATCCAGTTTTGCAAATAAAGAACCTGAAGGCAAGATCTACAGGCAAATGAATATATGGGTTGGAAAGACCGGATGGGCAAGCTCTGACACAATATCCGAACCTGAGATCTCATTTTCCATAGAAAAATCATGGATTAATGAAAATGGTGTGGATCCTGCTGATGTAAGACTTATGCGGTACACAGAACAATGGGACGAGATTGATACATCTGTTACAGATGAAGATGATGAGTACTTCTACTTCACTGCATCAACACCCGGATTCTCCCCGTTTGCAATCGTTATCAAGGAAGATGAGGTAGTGTCAGAAGCAGATATCGATGAAGAAACTGTGTCAGAGAGCGATGATGAAAGCGTGGAAACGAGTGAATCTCAGACAGATGGTGCTGAGGAAGAAACTTCCGGCAGCCTTCCCGGATTTGAAGCTCTGACACTTGTTGCAATGTTTGTCATTGCCTGTATGTTCCATAGAAAAGAAAAGTAAAAGCACTTAGGTAAGTAGCATTTATTTGCTACTGACCTTTCTTATTTTTTATATATTATACCGGATCTTTACTTTACAGATGAAACAACTTCATCCCATATCGATCTGATCTGAGAGGACAGTTTGTGATCTGAATACTCTACTACTGTCTTACCTTCTACCATTGCTTCAACAGTGACTTTATCATAGGGGATTTTACCTGCAATGGATATTCCGTTTTTTTTACAGTATTCTGTGATAGAATCAGACAGCTCGGAATTAATATCATATTTATTGATACATACCATAACATCGATGTTGAAGTGTCGGGCTACACTGACAACCCTCTCAAGATCATGTATACCTGAGATAGTAGGTTCCGTAACAATAAGAACAAGGTCAACCCCCGTAATTGCAGCGATCACGGAACAACCGGTCCCCGGCGGACCATCAATAATGATCATGTCCTTACCATTTTCCTCTGCAAGGCCGGAGGCCCTTCTTCTTACACATGAAACAAGTTTTCCGCTGGCTTCTTCTCCTATGCCGAGTTTTGCATGGACCATGGGACCAAACCTTGTATTGGAACAGTAGTATTCCCCGGCCTTTTTATCGATCATCTGCACCGCATCTTCAGGGCAGATATACTCACATACCGCACATCCTTCGCATTTGAAAGTATCAACCACATTATGGGGATCAATAGCATCGAATCTGCAGTGATCGGCGCATAGTCCGCAATTCGTGCACAGTTCTTTATTGATATGTGCAACCTTCAATCCGTAGAAATCATTTGTTTCAAATGTATCCGGACTTAGAATCAGATGCATGTCCGCTGCATCAACATCGCAGTCTGCTACAACCGCATCATCAGCAAGTGCGGCAAAAGAAGAAGTAACAGTGGTTTTTCCGGTCCCTCCCTTGCCACTGATGACCGTGATCTGAAATACCATTCAGAAAACCTCCCGGTATGATATGAATTTATGAATATTTCTGCAAAGTTCCCGGAAATTCTCTTTCCATTCCGGCATCTCCTGGACAAAAGGTATACCTTTTGAGTAAAGAACGGCTATTTCCCTGTCATAAGGAATTTTCATAAGTATAGGTATCTTTTCCTTCTTACAGTATTCTTCAACCCTTCCATCACCTGTACCATGACGATTTATGACAACTCCGAACGGAATATCAAGCTGTCTGATAACTTCAACTGCAAGAGAAAGATCATTCAGACCAAAAGGAGTTGGTTCTGTTACGAGTAAACAGAAATCCATATCCGCAACTGATGCTATTACAGGACAGGCAGTTCCCGGAGGAGAATCAATGATCGCAACTGTGCTTTGATCTATATACGTCTGTAATTGTTTAATTACAGGAGATGCCATGGGTTCTCCTATGTCCAGAGTTCCCTGTAAAAGTTCAATATTGAATCGATCGTCAATTCCTTTTTCAAGTCTACCTATCGGACGTTTTTTCTCCATAATGGCATCTTCGGGACAGACAAGAGCACACCCTCCGCAACCATGGCACAGCTTAGGGAAAAACATTATACTTTCAGGAAGTTTAGCTACCGCATTATACTGGCAAAAATCCACACATCTGCCACAAAGTGTGCATTTTTGTGGATCAAGCTCAGGAATTGTTATTGTAACATCTTCATACTTTTCAAGTTCAAAACCAAGAAAGAGATTGCAATTTGGCTCTTCCACATCACAATCCAGGAGCTGAGCATTGCCCATTGCAAGGGCAAGGTTGACAGCTACTGTTGTCTTCCCGGTACCACCTTTGCCGCTTGCAATAGCTATTTTCATGTATCATGCACCTGGAAATAGAAGTTTAATGGCAGTGTCCCTCAGTGTGACTATGATCGTGACCATGTCCACTGCAAGAATTATCCTGCGTGGCCTTTGTAAGTTCGCATGCCTCCCATGAGTTGATAGCCTCCCTGATGGTGCCGTTTGCGCCAATGAAGACATCTATACCATACTGCTCGAACATAACGACGGCTTTCCTGCCAAGTCCTCCGCAGAGCATAATATCAACTCCTTCTCTGTCCATTATTTCAGGAGGCAGACCTGTTCCACCATTATGTTCGCTTGTATTGGGAATAACTGTAGCTTCTTTAGTATCCGTATCATACACTGTATAATAAGGAACTTTTCCAAAATGCTGTCCTACTATCTCTTCCAATCCATTTTCACCCATTGCTGGAATACACAATTTCATTTTTACACCTCTTAATTCAATTGGTTTCATTAAACTGTTATTTTTTAAAATTAATCCGAATATCTGTATTATCCTGAACCTCTCTGTCTTCTCCTGGCATTTTGTTTGCCTGGTGAATTTGCAATATTAATAGCATCAAGTAAACCTGACCTGTAAGCTTCAATAGCCTCAAGCACCGAGCCGGAAGAGGACATGCGCATGTCAACATCAGCGGATGAAAGCAGATCAAAGGCATTAGGTCCGACATTTCCCGTTATGAGTACATCTACACCTTTGCCTATTACATCCTGTGCTGCCCGGACACCTGCACCACCTGAAGCAGAAGAATTATTATTTTCCATGGATTCAGATTCCATGGTATCAGGGTCTACTATTACAAAATGACTGCATCTTCCAAAGCGCTTATCTACAGCTGCCTCTGGACCTGAACCATTTGCTGTTACGCATATTTTCATGATAAATCTCCTTCTCAATAAGTCTTGATATACTCACATATGAGAACAAATATATAAAGATATCCCTGATAAGGAAGCTATTTGAATTGATGAACTCAACAAAAAATACAGAAAACAACCACCCTGTATATATACAAAAAGAGCTAAATTAGCACCGATGTTAACGGTTTTTGAAGCGATCATACTCGGGATAGTTCAGGGAATTGCCGAATGGTTACCCATCAGCAGTGAGGGAATGACAACTCTTGTGATGCTCAATATTTTCGGTAAAACACTCCAGGATGCATTGCCCATAGCCATATGGTTACATACCGGCACACTTCTTTCAGCCATGGTATACTTCAGAGATGACATTAAAGAAATATTGAACGAAATCCCGCCATACCTCAAAAGCAGGGAAACAAAAACAAAAAAGAATAGTATAATAACCTTTTTGATTATAGCAACGGCAATTACAGGAATCATAGGTCTTCCTTTAATTATTTTTGCCACCGGAATGAACAACTTCTCAGGCAAACTTGCAACAGCCATCATAGGAGCACTTCTAATAATCACCGGCCTTTTGCAGATATCAGCTTCAAAAAGAGCAAAAAAAAGAGAAGAACCGGTTATAGCCGATTCGATTATTACCGGGGTTGCACAGGGATTTGCAGCACTTCCGGGCATCAGCAGATCCGGTATAACAGTATCAGCATTGCTTCTCAGGGATATAGAAGCATCACAGGCACTTAGACTCAGTTTTCTCATGAGCATACCGGCAGTTATTGCTGCGGATGTGGGAATTGGTTTCATGGGGCTCCTGAGTTTTGATGCAAATTCTGTTCTTGCGTTGATATTTGCATTTATATTCGGGATAATTACCATTGATGTCTTCATCAAAGCAGCCAAAAAATTTGATTTCTCTAAATTCTGCATTGTTCTTGGAATCATTAGTATTCTGGCTTATTTTGTATGAAAATTTATAATGACAAAATTTGACTCAAAAGAGAAAAAATATATATAATTTGCTGACAAGATTTAAATAATACAATATTAAATGAGTGCATAACAATGACTTGCAGAGGAAGACCCAGATCACCCAGAAGAGTTGAATGCTCACCTGATGTACTCTATTTTAAACCACGGGGAGTACCATTAAAAGAGCTTGAAACAGTATCTCTTACAATAGAGGAACTCGAAGCCCTGCGTCTGGCAGACCTTGAAGGTTTGCAACAGGAAGAAGCAGCTATTAGCATGGGTATCTCAAGAAGAGCTTTCTGGCAGGATCTTCAGAATGCAAGAGAAAAAGTCGCTTTAGCCCTTATTGAAGGTAAAGCTATTGAGATCGTAGGCAAAGAGCCCATATATAAGGATTAATTCAAACGACTGTCGGTTCTATACAGTATATAATTTATCAAAGGAGACCCATATGAAACAGAATATTCAGAGTTCAGACGATCTTTTAAAAAAACCAGAGGAATCAAAACTTGTCAGGAACATGAGAGCCATTAAGAAAAAAATAATGGTAATGAGCGGAAAAGGAGGAGTTGGCAAAAGTACCATTGCAGCGAACCTGGCTACTCAGCTCGCTAAAAGAGGGCATAAAGTAGGACTGCTTGATGCCGATATACACGGACCAAGCATTCCAAAGATGTTCGGCATCGAAAATACCAGACCTACAGTTGATGAGAATGGGATCGTTCCCCTCCAGGTCACAGATAACCTCACAGTTATGTCAGTAGCACTCCTTCTTGAGGATAAGGACGCCCCGGTGATATGGAGAGGACCGGCAAAGATGGCAGCTATCAAACAGTTCCTTGAAGATGTTTCTTGGGGCAAACTGGACTATCTGATCGTAGACCTCCCGCCGGGAACCGGTGATGAGCCTCTCAGCATTGCACAGCTCATCGAAAAAATGGAAGGTGCAGTCGTAGTAACAACACCACAGGATGTTGCACTTATAAGCGTCAGAAAATCCATCAAATTTGCAGAGATCCTTAAAGTACCTGTTATCGGTATCGTTGAGAATATGGCCGGAATTATCTGCCCGCATTGTGATGAGAAGATTGACCTGTTCGGAAAAGGAGGAGTAGAGAAGGCATCAGCCGACTTTAATATACCTGTTCTGGGTGAGCTGCCCATGGATCCGAAAATTGCAGAGATAGAAGACAGTGGAAAGGTCCACACAGATATCAACGAAGATATGCTCTGGGGGAAGAATTTCGCTTCGATCGTTGATTCAGTAGAGAAGTTCAATGAATGAAATGACTTGAAACTCTTTGAAGATCTGGATTTCTATAGAGCCTTTTTTTCATTTTATTTTTTTATTGTTCATCTTTTCTCGATTATACAACAAAAATATCGCATGCGGAAAGATAGATAAGTACACGGAACATGTGGAACAACATGGATTTTAAGAGTGAAAGGTCGTTCAAATGGCTTTATTCACAAAAGTTAGAAAAGGTCAAGGACCTTGCACGGATAGTTCAGGCGAGTTATCTCTGGAATGAAAAGAACAAATACAGGAAAGAGCTTCTTTCCCTTAAGAGCGGAAATTCATGGAACCTTGATATAAGAGATACAGCACGTGCGGTTTCAGCCCTTGCACATGATGGGACTGTCTGTCATAATACTGAAAGATGGATACTTTCAAAGCAATCCGATGGTGCCTGGAATGAAAACGTCTATGACACCGCCTATGTCCTTAGTTCACTTGCAGACATGGATTCTTATAATCCAGAAGGATGCCGGTGGCTTATTGAGAACTATGGAGCTAAATGGGAGCATCCCGGAACTACTTCACTTATCATAAGTGCACTTATTAAACAGGAAAAACTTACAGAAAAAAATATTTATGCCGACTTTGTACAGGAACGTTCAAGATGGTTAATATCAAAAAAAGATGAAAACGGGGCCTGGAAAACACAGGCAACAAGTAATCTTGTGATCCAGTCACTTATTCTTGCCGGATATAAGGATGAGCTTTCAGAGTCTGTAAGATGGTTATTGGAAAAAAGGAATGATAATGGTTCGTGGGGTAAAGAAGGGGGCGACATCAATACAACATCACTGTCACTTATCACTTTTTGGAAATACCTGCATTATTAGATGACTTTGCAGGCAGTGTAATATGCATAGTTGTTCCTGATCCTTCTTTGCTTTCTGCCCATATTTCACCGTTGTGAGCTTCAATTATCTTTCTGCATATATACAGACCAAGACCGTTGCCGCCGTATTTGCGTGTTGATGAGCCATCAGCCTGATAGAACCTGTTGAATATATGTGGCAGATTCTCTTCGGAAATGCCGATGCCATTATCACTTATTTTGATGTGTACTTTTTGATTATCCTGCAGAGAAACAGATAATTTTATTTTGCCACCTTCATGCATGAACTTAATTGCATTATCTATAAGATTAATGAACACCTCTTCAAGATAATCAAGATCACCTTCTATAAGAGGTAGGTCGCAAGCTATCGACTTCTCGACTTCATGAACTTTACTTGTGAGTTCCGGGGATCTATCATGTAATGCAGAATCTATTACCTCGTCTATACGCAGGGGTACAAAAGTATATTCTACATTTCCACCCTCTGTTATACTGACATAGAGAAGGGAATCTATCAAACGTTTCAACCTTTCGGAGCTGAGCATCATTTTTTCCACCGCATCCTTTTGCTTTTCGTTCAGCTCTCCAAGAGATCCTTCATACATCAGTTCGCTATATCCCTTAATAGGTATCAACGGAGTTTTTAGCTCATGCCTCAGGTTGGAAATGAATTCATCTTTCATTCTGTCAAGTGATTTAAGCTCTTCATTAGCCCTGGCAAGATCTTCAGCATACTGGTTCAGTGCTCTTTCAGCTTCTCTTC
>JAASSR010000143.1 GCA_021767785.1 Methanolobus sp. | reverse complement strand
TACAACTGGGAAGGCCGGGACAAAGCAATGAGCTATGCCTATTATGAGGATAAAGAATGGATCATTGCATCGGGCACCTACATAGATGAATTCGAGGCACCTGTAAGGGCAATCAGGGATGGTCTTATAGCTGCTGTTCTTGTATTCACTATCCTTGGAGCTGTTGCTGCACTGCTTATAAGCAGATCCATTTCAGGTGGGATCCAGAACATAGTTTCAGATTTCAAGAAAATCTCAGATGATGCTCTTGATGGGAAGATCAATACAAGAGCTGAAACCGATGTTGGAATTGATTTTAAGGCTATTCCTAAAGGACTTAATGAGATACTTGATTCATTGACATCTGTTATCGGTGTTGTGAGCAAAAGTGCGGATAATGTTGCTTCTACTGCGGAAGAAATGTCAGCATCTATAGAGGAAATGACCGCATCATCTACTCAGATATCCTCTACCGTTGGTGAGATCGCCAGAGGTTCACAGGAACAATCTACCAGAACCGATGATATTGCCAGGACCATGAACGATATGACAACAAGTGTGCAGGAGATTGCTAATAATGCTCAGCAAGCTGCAGAAGCATCAAATGCTGCGAAGGACTTTATTGCAGGTGTAGGCGAGCAATCAAAGGATATGCTGACACAGATGAATGCAATTCAGGCTGCTACAAACGGTTCTGCATCTGTTATCCGAGATCTGGAGGAAAAGTCCAATCAGATAGGTGAGATCGTGGATATCATTACCAATATTGCCGACCAGACCAACCTGCTTTCACTGAATGCTGCTATAGAAGCTGCAAGAGCCGGTGAACATGGCCGTGGTTTTGCGGTAGTTGCTGATGAGGTCAGAAAACTTGCAGAGAATTCCGGAACTGCAGCAGCCCAGATATCAGAGCTTCTTACGGAGATCAGGGATGGAACGCATGCGGCTGTTACTTCCATGGAAACAGGCACACAGACAGTTACAGATGGTGTGGATGAACTTACAAATACTGTTGATGCCGTGCAGAAGATAGTAGAAGAAAGTAACAGGATTGCTCAAATGGCTGAGAATATAGCTGCTGCTGCTGAGGAACAGTCGGCTTCCATTGAAGAGGTCACAGCAACCGTTGATGAGGTGGCTTCTATTTCACAGGAGTCTGCGTCAGGTACGGAAGAGACATCGGCAGCCATGGAACAGCAGAATGCAACTATCCAGGAAATATCTAAGAGTTCTCAGGAACTGGCACAGATGGCTTCTGAGATGCAGGAAACTGTTTCTAAGTATACTACTGAGTAAACACAGAGGAAAGATTTTTCCTCTGCTATCTTCTATTTTTTTACATCCCATCGTTTCTATCAGGAAACTAATATTTTTCTTTTTAGCATTCTTTTGTTATCGTTTTTTTAAATGTTTCTTTCCATATCGTCAATTATAAGTATCTGAAAGAAAAATTATCAAATTGAGTATATAATAATAGTTTCATCAGACTAGTAAAAAATGCACCGCAAAGTTAAAAAATAATATGGAGAAGTTGACACTTAAGTGATATTATGTCAGGATCAGATCTTGATACCAAAAAAATTTTAATGGTCATAGCTCAGGAAGGTTTCAGAGATGAAGAGTTCTTTGAGCCAAGGGAAGTATTTGAGGATGCAGGTGTTTCTATCACTGTTGCAAGCAAAACAACAAATAAAGAAGCTATCGGAGCACTTGGAAGAACTGTTAATCCCGAGATTTCCATAAATAAGGCAAACATTGCAGATTACGATGGGATAGTAATATCCGGAGGTCCTGGCTCAAGGAAGTTTCTGTGGTCTGATATGGACCTGCGAAAACTGGTTGAAGATGCTTTTGAGCAGGAAAAGGTTGTTGCTGCCATTTGCATCTCTCCGGTAGTACTCGCAAGGGCAGGAGTACTTGAGGGTAAAAAGGCTACGGTGTTCAAAGACCCTGAATCCGTCAAGGAGCTTAAGAAGGGCGGAGCCATCTATGAGGACAAGGAGGTTATAATTACCGAGAATATCGTTACAGGCCGTGATCCGGCCAGTGCTGAGAAGTTCGGTGAAGCTGTCCTTGATGCTCTTGAAAGATAATACTGCCGGTGATAGCCGGCTTTTTTGTTTTTTCCAAACCCTGGATACCTATAGTTAACTGTAGTTAACTTATATTTTCAGATTCATCAGGTCTTTAGCGATGGTGACCTTTCCTTCAAAATATTTCTTGATGTGATACACGGCTTCTCTTTCATGTCCCTGCATCTGTGGGTATAGATGTGTAAGATAGATCTCTTTGACATCAAGAGGATGCTCTTCCAGCATCAGTGTGAACATGTCAGGTGTTGTGTGGTTGGTCATGGGGAAACCCAGTGGGAAAGAACATTCATGTATCAGTACATCAGCACCTTCTGACAGTCCCATTACTTCTTCACATGGTTCGGTGTCTCCTGTGTAGACCAGGCTTTTCCTTTTTTGCTCCACACGATATGCCAGGGAGCTGTCTGTATGAGCGGTCTTTGCACATCTGATGGTACAGTCCGAATCTTCGGGACTGAACTTATCCTCCGGCGAGAGTTCTGTAATCTCCACGTTGAACCTGCCCTTGAGATAGTCGTAGACCTCCATGGTCTTTGCATACCAGTCTTTTGTGCCCTGAGGGCCGTATATTTGCATATCTGTTCGTCCTATAAGCCAGTTTGCCTTGAGCAGTGCAAGTATGTCTCCCACATGGTCGAGATGTAAATGCGTTATTATGATAGCATTCAGATCCTTATGCTCGTACCCGCTTTCGTATATCCGTCCCAGAACTCCGCAGCCGCAGTCAAAAAGCAGAAGCGAGTCCCCTGTATCAACAAGCACACCCGACTGAACTCTGTCAGCCTGAGGTATACCAACTCCTGTTCCAAGAAATGTAAGTTCCATACCTGCTATAATAAGACTTAAGTAACTTAATTGTTATTATCTGGTGTTTAAAACCGTATGACCGGCAGTCGTCACTTATTCTTCCTGCGAGGGTTGCCCAGCTGGTCAAAGGCGCTGGACTTAAGATCCAGTATCGAAGGATTTCGAGGGTTCAAATCCCTCCCCTCGCACCTGCGCGGCGGGATATAGGTAAGATTGGATTTTGCAATCTTTTATATTATTTTTAGTTTTTTATTAATAATAAAATATAATAAAACGGCTTGAAAACGTATTTTGAAATTAATTTAATAACATGGTTAATAAATTTACTTAAAAAGATTCTAAAAAAAACCATACTTAATTAAATAACTATATGGGGATATTTGAATAAGTAACTCACCACCCTTTCCCATTTTTAGATTGTTCCATCCATGTTAATGCAAACTTTATAACATAATTTAATGATTCTGAAGTCACCATTACTTCTTGTTTATCAATGAACCCCCTTTTTATCGTATTTGAAAAAAAATTCAAGTTGCTATTTATCAATGCATTTTTGAATTTCAGCGGATATTAATGGATTTTTGTAGAAAACCCATTCTAAGCCATGATTATTATTATTACTTCTATTAGCATTATACGAATATTTGTTCAAAAAAAAATATCTTCTTCAATAACCTTTAATTTATATATATATTACAAGAATTAATATAATAACAATTACATTTATTTTGCTGTTTGATGGAGGCATTTGGGTGAAATTAATAATAAATAAAAGTTCACAAGAAATTATTATTGAAGATATGAAAACGAAGTTTCTGTG
>JAASSR010000142.1 GCA_021767785.1 Methanolobus sp. | reverse complement strand
CACTTGCCCTCAAGCTTGCCTGTGGTGCCTGTTCTGGTGGTCCCATACCGAATACAAACGCTGCGATAACTGCAGCAAGGATGACAGTGATTGCGACCATCAGGATTACGCCGATGACCGGAGATACTGCATCCTCTCCCTTAAGGAATTGGTTTGCTTTGCTCATAATTTGTTCCTCTCTTGTTCAAAAAACTATACTTTCTTTTGCTTTTTTTTCTGGACCACTTTTTCAAGTTTCTTGGTCCACATCTTATCATCGAGGTCGGTATATTCGCACTCGAGATAATGCTGCACTGCCATACTCAGGGCTTCTTTTGTTGACGACTCATTGCATTTTTTCTTCAAAGCCGCCAGTTCATCTTCCGTGAGTACAGTTTGTGCATGTACAATTTTTACCATTGTATCTCCTGATTGTTTGAATCATCTGATGAACTTAGCCGTTCAAACCATCATCATTATAATCATAATGAGAATTGTATATAAACTTTATTATCCACTCTCATACGGTTTTAACAGCAATCCGAGTTTTACGGCTGTAATTATATATTTACGATAATATATTCTTTAGGATGGCATATTCTGATGGGATATATCAATATTTTCGATTCCCACTCCTTTTGTAGTTTTATTTATCACAAATATATGTAATTTCATCAGAATGACCTTAGCTTTCTTATACCTTAGAAGAATTCTATCGCTGACAAATATAGTTTTTCATAGAAAAAGCAAATATATATCTTTTCAGCAGTAATATCAGCGGCAAGATCAAAATAGCATCTTATCTATTATGCTATTTATAATTATCAGATAATTATTTCAATTGTTCAAAATCCAGAGAAGGAAACTATATGTCATCCAGTCGTTTTATAATAACCGTTATTGGAATTGATAAGGTAGGTATCGTTGCGGGCATCACGCAGGTCATGGCACAGCATAAGGTCAATATTGTTGACATCAGCCAGACTATCATGGATGATCTGTTCACAATGATAATGCTGGCCCGGATTACAGATGAAGACTTTGATCTGGCAGCCTTCCAGAAGGCTATATCCGAAAAAGGTCAGGAACTTGGTGTGGAAGTAAAGGTTCAGCATGAAGACGCATTTCGCTTCATGCACAGGATATGAGGTGCTGAAAGATGCTGATCCATCCTGAAGAGATCCTTGAGACCATAAAAATGGTGAGCAATGAGAACCTTGACATAAGGACCGTTACCATGGGAATCAGTCTACGTGGCTGCAGTCATCCGGACATCGATGAAATGAATGAAAATATATATAACCGGATTATGTATTACGCAGGGGATCTCGTGCGAACCACCAATGATATTGAGAACCTTTACGGAATTCCGATTATCAATAAAAGGATATCCGTAACTCCAATTGCGATCGTTGCTGAAAGCTGCGAGGCAACCGATCTGACTTCAGTTGCACAAACCCTTGACAGGGCCGCTGAAGATGCAGGTGTTGATTTCATAGGAGGGTTCAGTGCTCTGGTTCAGAAAGGAATGACCCCGGGTGATCTGAAACTTATCAACTCGATTCCCCGGGCTCTTGCCAGTACCAGCAAAGTGTGTTCTTCTGTAAATGTGGCAACAACTAAAGCAGGTATCAACATGAATGCTGTTGCCCTGATGGGCAGGATAATCAAAGAAACCGCCGAAATGACAAAGGATAATGGTGGTATAGGATGTGCCAAACTTGTAGTTTTTGCCAATGCTCCTGAAGACAACCCGTTCATGGCAGGCGCTTTTCACGGAATAGGGGAGCCTGACTGTGTTATCAATGTAGGGGTAAGTGGTCCCGGTGTAGTGAATTCGGCTCTGCGCTCACTTGAGGATCCCACACTGGGTGATATCTCCGAGTGTATCAAGAAGACCGCTTTCAAGATCACAAGAATGGGAGAAATGGTGGGTAAAGAGGCTGCACGCAGGCTTCATGCTCAGTTCGGTGTGCTTGATCTTTCACTTGCTCCAACACCTGCCATTGGTGACAGTGTCGCCTCCATCCTCGAATCAATGGGTCTGGAGAGCTGCGGAACACATGGTACAACTGCCGCACTTGCACTTCTAAATGATGCGGTCAAGAAAGGTGGAGCCATGGCATCGTCTTCAGTGGGAGGTCTGAGCGGTGCCTTCATTCCGGTAAGTGAGGATGAAGGTATGATAAGAGCAGTACAGAGAGGATCTCTGTCCCTGGACAAACTGGAGGCAATGACCAGCGTCTGTTCTGTGGGTCTTGACATGATAGCAGTTCCGGGTGACACTCCTTCATCAACGCTGGCAGCTATAATTGCAGATGAGATGGCCATTGGCATGATCAACAGAAAAACAACCGCAGTAAGAGTCATACCTGCGCCGGATACAAAGGTTGGAGATATGGTGGAGTTCGGTGGCCTGCTGGGCAGTGCTCCTGTAATGCCGGTACACAAGTTCAGTTCGGAACAGTTCATCTCAAGAACCGGCAGAATACCTGCCCCGATACATTCACTTACAAACTGAAATCAGTTTGAGAAATTAAAAAGGATGGTCTCATGATACTAACTCTGATTGGTATGCCGGGAGCAGGTAAGAGTTCTGCAGGAAAGAAAATGGCTTCAATTCTTGGTTATGGATTCATTGATACTGATAAACTGGTGATCGATGAATCCGGAACAGACCTGCAGAATATTGTCAATGATCTGGGTGATATGGCTCTTATAAGGGCTGAAGAGCAGAGCATAATGGCACTTAACCTGAAAGATAATTGCATTATCGCAACTGGAGGTAGTGTGGTTTATTCGGAAAAAGCAATGGATTTTCTGAAACAAAGGTCAGTCATTGTCTATCTGGACGTTCCTTTTGAGATCATTGTATCCAGACTTTCAAACCTCAACACAAGAGGTGTTGTAGGATTGAAGGAAAAAGGTTTGCAGGGTCTGTATGAAGAAAGGACTGGTCTTTACAGGTTCTTTGCCGATCATATCATCAGGGTTAACAGAGAGGACAAAGTAAAAGATGTTGTAAAAAAAATAATGGAAACTGTCCTTTCGGATCCAAAAAAATAAGTGCTCATTGAGCATCATTTATTTTGTGTGTTCCACCACATTTTTACACGTGTGGAACGTGCATCATATATGTATTTCCCGTCCTTTTTTGTGAGGTTCTTTTCCAGATATTGCTCCAGTATCTTTCTCTGTTCATCATTCTGCAGTGAGAAATGACCGGACAGGTTATCAACTGCTTCATTTAAGGTAGAATAGGTCTCAGTTCTTCCGAGTATAAATGTTTCCATGTCCGGATATATGCCCATCTGGTATAGTACATTATATAGTATGTTGCATTTTGGATTGGTATAATAATCTGTTCCGTGTAATTTCGGCCATATCTTAATGGAATGTTCGTCCCATGATGTATTGCCGGCGAACCAGTATAAGTAGATGTATCCCGAAGATACTGAAAGCATGTCCTCGATTGCGCTGCGGATATCCGGCATACCAAGGGAGAATGATGCGATTATCACATCATAAGGTCCTTCAAGATCGTTTCCAATATCGATATTTTCCCATCTTTTTTTAACAATAGAGATATTGTCCCGTCCGTATTCGACTATATTCTCTTCAAAAACTTCGATCATGCCCTTTGAAGGTTCAATGGCTGTTACATGTTCAACATTTTCGGAAATCGGAATGGCAAGTGTTCCCGGTCCAGCTCCGATATCCAGTACTCTTGAATCCGGTGT
>JAASSR010000141.1 GCA_021767785.1 Methanolobus sp. | reverse complement strand
TAAGCTAAAAAAAGAAATCATCAATGTACTCGATGAAGTTGAATCCGGTAATGCGGATGCTCGTCTTTCTCCCAAAGATGGGCCTTTGGACGGAAAGATGGTAAGCTCATTGAATACTATACTGGATGACTATTTTGCATTAAAAAAAGTCTTAGATCATAAAGACGAACTTTTAGAGCAAAAAAAAGTTGAAGAAACCGAAAATGCCGAGCTAGCGCACGAAATTCTCAGATTGATAGATTCCGTTGTAGAGGGAAAACTGGATGCCAGAGGTGATGTCTCGGAATATTCCGGCAATTGCAAAAGAATACTGGGTGGCATAAACGAACTTCTTGATGCTGTTATGGGTCCTTTGAACGTTTCTGCGGAATACATAGACCGCATTTCCAAAGGAGATATACCTGAAAAGATAAAAGACGAATACAAAGGTGACTTCAATGAGATCAAGAACAATCTCAATATGTGCATAGACGCTATCAACTCACTGGTGGAAGATGCTGTGATGCTTGCACAGGCAGGTGTAGAAGGGCGCCCTGACACACGTGCAGACACCAGCAGACATAATGGAGATTACCGTAAGGTAGTAGAAGGAGTTAACAGCTGTCTGGATGCTTTCATAGGACCACTTAATGTAGCTGCCGAATACATAGAGCGCATATCAAAAGGAGATATTCCGCAGAAGATAACAGATTCCTATAATGGTGATTTCAACGAGATCAAGAATAACCTCAACCTGTGTATAGATTCAATTAATTCATTATTATCAGAAGCAGAAATCCTTACAGATGCCACAATTGAAGGTAGGCTCAGCAAAAGGGCTGACCCTGCTAAATTCAACGGTGAATATGCCAGATTAGTTGAAGGCATGAACAATGTTGTGGATACCCTTGTAGGACATATAGATAGTATTCCTGTTCCTTTCATGATCATCGACAGGGAGTATAATATCAACTACGTAAACTCCAGAGCAGCCATGACGGCAGAGCTTGATACTGATAGTATGGTAGGTACCAAGTGTTATGATCACTACAAGACTAATGTCTGTAAAACTGATAACTGTGTCTGTACCAGATCCATGATCACCCAGGGAACTGAACATGGCGAAGCAATAGCGAATGTTGGAGAAGATATACAAATTTCATGCAGTGGGGTACCTCTTAAAGACAGAGAAGGAAAAGTTATAGGTTCCATCGAGATATTTATGGATCAGACTGAAACCAGAAACGCTCTGAAAGATTCCAGCTCAAAGGTTGAACTACTCAATAAAATTCCCGCACCTGTAATAGCTATTGATAAAGAGTTTAACATATCCTTCATAAATCCCGCAGGTGCAAAAGCAGCTGAAAAAGATGTCAGAGACTGCATGGGTGCAAAATGTTTTGAATTATTCAACACACCTCACTGTAATACTGAACAATGTTGTGTTGCAAAGGCCATGAAAGATGGGTCTGTTTCATCTGCCGATACCGTGGCACATCTGCCCTCAGGTGACCTCCCTATACGTTATACGGCCACTCCACTAAAAAACAGCAACGGAGAGATAATCGGAGGTCTTGAATATGTCATGGACATGACTTCCGAAGTCAATGTTACAAAAGAAGTACTCAAATTATCTGATGCCGCAGTTAACGGGAAACTGGATGCACGTGCTGATATAAGTCAGTTTGAAGGAAACTCACATGATATTGTGAATGCTATTAATGAAACACTGGACGCTTTCATAGGTCCTTTGAACGTTGCAGCAGAATATGTGGACCGCATATCGAAAGGAGAGATCCCTGATAAAATTACTGACGAGTACAGAGGTGACTTTAATGAGATCAAGAATAACCTCAATCATTGCATTGATGGTTTAGGCGCACTTGTGGAATGTAATGAAGTACTTCAGAACATGACAGTTAACGATTTTACAGTAAAAGTCGAGAACGAATACCAGGGAATATTCGGAGAGATCTCAAGGGGAACAAACGCTTCACTTGAACATAATAAAGTGGTCCTTAATACGACCAAACAGGTAGCTGCAGGCGATCTCCAGATGCTTGAGGTATACAGGGAAATAGGTCAGAGATCAGAGAATGACGAATTCGTACCTGCTTACATATCCATGATGGAAAATATACAGGGACTTGTTGATCAATTCGTTGAACTGGGTACTGCCGTTGAAGAAGGAAAGCTGGATCACAGAGCAGACCCTTCCATATTCCGGGGAAAATACAAAGAAGCGATCATTGATGTCAATGCGGCATTTGATTCGGTGGTATCTCCGCTCAACGTGGCTGCGGAGTATATTGACAGGATATCCAAAGGAGACATTCCCGATCCGATCACAGATACCTATTACGGAGATTTCAACGAGATAAAGAACAATATCAACGTTTGTATTTCAGCCATTAACGCTCTGGTGGAGGATTCTCAAATACTTGCTGAAGCAGGCATCAATGGTCAGCTTTCCGTTAGGGCGGATGCATCACGCCATGGTGGTGATTTCTACAGGATAGTTGATGGCGTGAATCAGACACTTGACGCTATCGTCACTCCTCTGAAAGCCAGTTCGGAAGTTATAACAGCCTATTCCATGGGTGACCTGGATGCAAGGATTACAATGGAAATGAATGGTGACTTCAATGAACTTGCAAATACACTGAATTCATTCGGAGATGAGCTGCAGGAATTGATTACAGAAACCAGTGACGTTCTTGATGAAATAGCAAACGATGACCTTACAAGACCCGTGTCAGTTGAGACTGTAGGAGAGTTTAAAAAACTCACAGAGGGAATTGAAAATGCAAGAATGTCGCTTAACAATATTGTATCCCACGTTAAAAAAGCAGCCGACATGGTTGTAAATACTGCAAACAACATGTCCTCATCCACAACGCAACTCAATTCTTCTGCTGTGGAAGTTGCCAGCACCGTGGAAGAAATATCCAGAGGTTCCGGTGACCAGTCGGCTAAAACAGAAGAAGTGTCCCGTACCATGCAGCACATGACACAGAGCGTTCAGGAAGTAGCATCCAACTCACAGAATGTTGCAGATCATGCCCGTGAATCCAACACAAAGATGCACTCCCTGGGTGAAACCAGTAAAGAACTGTTAAGGATGATGGATGGAATCCGGGATGCTGTATCTGAATCTGCCGGAGTTATCAATAACCTTGAAGAAAAATCAACCAGGATCGATGAGATAGTAAATCTCATTACCAACATTGCCGACCAGACAAACCTTCTTGCGCTCAATGCTGCAATTGAGGCCGCACGTGCAGGTGAACATGGACGTGGTTTTGCTGTTGTTGCCGATGAGGTCAGAAAGCTTGCAGAAGACTCAGGAAATGCTGCAAAACAGATCGCTGATCTGATCCACGAGATCCAGGCAGGAACCAGTGAAGCTGTTTCATCCATGGAAACAGGCACTCAAGAAGTTTCAAAGGGTTCCGAATCACTGACTGAAGGTGTCCGCGAGATCGAAAATGTGATCACTGCTGTTGCTGATATTACAAGAATGGTTGAAGATATAGCTGCAGCAGCTGAAGAACAATCTGCAGCAATAGAGGAGGTAGCATCCTCTGTGGAAGAGGTTGCAGCAATATCCGAGGAAACCGCTGCCGGTACTGAAGAAACCTCAGCTGCGGTGCAGGAGCAAACTTCTTCACTGGATGAACTTGCAACTTCCGCCGATGAACTGGCACATATTGCAAAGGACATGAAATCACTGGTCGATAGTTTTAAAGTTGAACTGGTAAAAGGTCTAAATGAACTTG
>JAASSR010000062.1 GCA_021767785.1 Methanolobus sp. | reverse complement strand
TTCTTATTGGGAAAATAATCTTTACTTAACATTTGCAATGCAGATCATCAATCAGTTTCTACTTAAAATAATTAGCAATTTTTTGTATTTTGTTCTCATAACGATCTTTCTACTTTAAAAACTGAACAATAAACAGAATCCTGAATTTGAGAGGGTAACTATAGAGGGGTAACTATATATACTATCCCTGCCACTTACAATTGCTTTTAGAGTTTCAAACTGATTTGCTGGATTATAAGTTTAGATGGTATTGCTATAGCGTTTTACTGTTTTTGCATATTTTCAATCAAATGCTTGTATCTCTTTTTAAGCTAATAAATTAGGACGTGAAATATTTGTTTAACAACATGAATTCAACTGCTCCGGTCGAAGCTGGAGAAAATTATGACGTAACAATTGAAGATATTGCAAGAGAAGGCGACGGAATCGCAAGAGTAAGCGGTTTTGTTGTATTTGTCCCTGACACAGAAGTTGGCGACGAAGTAACCATCAAAGTTAACAAAGTATTGAGCAAGTTCGCATTTGGCGAAGTTGCTTGAATTTCATAATTGATTTAACTTTAACACAGGCCGGAAAATCATAGGTTTGGTTTTCCATTTTTCCTTTTTTTAAGCACATTGATCCATTTGTTATATCCGAATATGCTAAGAATTGAAGCCATTTATATATAAATGAACTTTGACTTAGTTTGTTTCCTGATGTTTGACATTTTTACAGAATAGATGATACTACATGGGATATATATTCTATAATATGTGAATAATCTTTATGCCATCAATTCAATATATGATACTGAGATTATTCCTGAGGATTATAACACAAGATTAAAGCCTGTTGTGTGCATATAAAATAATTAAAACCTATTGAAACGTTCTCCTGATTATATTCTTTCAGGACGACAGTCAGCACTTATATCCAGGAGGTCAGTAAAATTACAGTTATTCTTTCATTGGAAAATATATGCAGGAACAGAACAACGGTTCTGGCTCAGCACGAAGGCAAGAGCACACGTATAAATGTGAATACTACCTGTGAAAAGATCAAAAAATGGGGTAACGAGTTCAATCTTCCAAAAATCAATCTTATGGATAAGGACGTAGCTTTTGACCTGCTTAACAAAAAAAGGGAAATGTATTCTATCTGCAGTAATTGCTACGTACCTCCAACGGTGATGAGTGCTTTCTGGATAGAGAATGAGAAAATTCCAAAGGATGTTGCACAGAAGTTCAAAACTGTGGATATAAAGTTCGAAAAGATCAAATGACAGTTATGGGGCTAATGAAGGCTGATCAAAATCAATTTTTTGAAATGGAGGATGAATATGGTTGTAACAATGTCAGTAGATTCGTTTTGTGGTTACAAAAGCTACATAACAGCTGTTACTGAAGGCAGAAAGACGCATATACATATCGAAACAGATTGTGATAAATTAAAAAAATGGGGATGTGATTTTGACCTTCCGAACGTAGAACTTGCAAATCAGAATATTCCTTTCTACGAACTGATCATGAAGAGCATGAAAAATAGTATATGTGATAATTGTTATGTGCCTGCAACAGTTATGAACGCATACTGGGTTGAAAATGAAAAGATCTCAAAGACCCTTGCAAGGCAAATAGGAAAAGTAGAGCTTTCCATTGACAAGATCGAATGATCACCATATTATGTATGTCATTATCAGTTTACATTTTTTGAAGAGGCACTACTTCAGATTTCATTCCTCGTTGAAATCGATATTGACATTGCCTGATTGTTTTGCCAGATTTTTGGAAAGCATACCCAATTCCATTTTACACACATAAAGGGCAGCTGCAGGAACAATGCAGATAGGACAGCAGGTGTCTTTTGCCTGATTCATGACATAGTTATCCTTGATGTTGAATGTCTCTTTTTTTGGTATTTCCATATGTGACAGTTTGGCAACTTTAGCACAATCCGTTTCGATATCAGTTATAACTTTTTTTCCTTCAAGCTGACCATTGATCTTGTGTTTAAAACCGCATATTGTTGAATTTACCGTTACTCCAGAGGGCATATTTATTCTCCTTTTTTTATGTCAGATTAGGTATTGAGACTCCCGAATCAATACAAAGGATTGGATAAAGATGGCTTTAAAAGTTTTTGTAAAAATCAAAAATCATCTGTTTTTCAGCAGTACCGTTCAAGGCCCCTGAAAAAAGAAAAAGACAAGAACATGATATGTCAATGTACTTATAAGCCTTAGCTCTCTTCGTCACCGGCACAGCTGCAGCAGACATTTCCTTTCAATATTTCTTTCCATTCCCCCAGCACGTCATGTGTCCAGCAGTCATCGGCACCTGCGGCTTCTCTCATTGTGAGCGCTAAAATGTATGACAATTCTTTGACTGTTGCTCCGGCTTCAAGTGCCCCTTTGAAATGTTTGAGTACACAGGGTTTTGACCTGGCTTTGATCGAAAGAGCAAAACACAGGAACTGATATGTTTTTTCATCTATTGGTCTTTTTTCAGCATATAATTCGTCTATTTCATCAAGTTTTTCACTAAATTCGGGAAAGAATTCTTCAAGCATTCTCATAGTATTTTCCTCCTTCCATATAGTTAACAGTGTTAATCCACCATTAGCATGATGGTGTAGTGGAAGTTACTTCAAATTATGTTGAAATACCTATATAAAACTAATTAATGGTTACAGTTCTAAGACATATGGTTCGAAAATGTCTACATTTGTCCACATTCATGTACCATCAGACAACCTTGAACGCCAAAGAAATTGTATTCTTATGTATTTAGATGGGAATTTGAAAAAATCTTATCCTGAAATGGAGAAGCTGAACAGAGAATAACCGGTAACATAGGTGTCCTTTAAATAGAGGAATATGTTGAAAATATCGAGAAAGAAAAAAGATGCTGAACAGGATGCCTTTTACCGATCGGGACTATCTTGCAATATTTCTTGATACCGAAGATTATATATTTTGCATCTTAAAAGATAATAAAGACGCTGAATGAACTGCATCCTCACTAATTTCCAATCTGAATGACCCAATAGACTATTAATTCATTTTTTGGATTCATCCCTCTTTTTTTGAACGTTACATTTACATATCATACTTGCAGTAAAAGGAGCCATCAATAATTTGTATATACCATTTTGTGTATACGGGATTTGCCTGATTCTGGATTTCAATATCAAAGGCACTATCAGGCAAATCACGAACGTGCTTTATGAAAAACGAAAATCTATCAATGGAGGCTCAATGCTGGATATAGATCCGACAGGTATTCTTGTCAGATACAATGTCAAACTTGAGAGTGACCTGACTCCTGATGAGATAGCAAGAGAACTTTTCCCTTCCGATGTACTGATACGCAATATTGTAGAGGCAGTTTTTGAAGGCGATGAAGATGAAGTGATAATTGCCCTAAAAGAAGCAGTAAAGGCGGGAAAAGATCCTATATCCCTGATAGACGATGCTCTTATGCAGGGAATGGACATCGTATCTAAGTTATATGATGACGGAATATTGTTCCTTCCTGATGTTATCATATCATCCCATGCCATGAGTGATGGCATCGAGTATTGCAAACAGATATCCGGAAAAGCTCATGAGTTCAAAGGAACGGTTGTTTCCTACGTTGTTGAAGGAGATATCCATGATATTGGCAAGAAGATCCTGGCCGTTCTTTTAAAGTCCAACGGATATGAGGTCATCGATCTTGGAAGTGATGTACCAACTGATGAAGTGATCCAGGCAGTACTCAAATACAGACCGATTATGCTTACAGGTACATCCCTTATGACAACTACCATGTATTCTTTCATGGAGGTAAATAAGCGTCTTCTTGAAAATGATATAAGAATACCTTTTGTATGTGGTGGAGGCGCCGTGACGCAGGATTTTGTAATGAACTATGAACTGGGCATATATTGTGAAGATGCAGCGATTGTTCCAAAGATAGCAGATATGATAGTCCAGGACAAATGCATCGATGAATTAAGGGAGGAATTCCATATACATTGAACTCTCCCGATACATTTCATCACAAAAGCAGATAGGATTAATAACAGGTGGCTCAAATCCGAAGATATATCCTTCTTGTGTAGATTGGATTGAAGGAAGTACGACATTCAGATTAGAGCCAGATGATACTTTATATATTCCATGTATTTAATATCTCCTTTTTTGCCGGAAAAGAATAAAAGTGAAGCAAGATGCTCTGACTCTAATACTGAACGAATATCACTTTGAAAATAATATATGTAAATAAAAAGCTTCCAGAGATAATGGCAGAAGGTAAGAATACAGTTAAAGGGAGGAAAAATATCGATTTAAAATATTCCAGCAAAACTAAAATTCCATCCTGCACAGGAGACATTAAAATTATGGATCAAGAGCCTGCTTTTTCATTTATCTGGGATGGAAATGAAAGAAAAATCATATCGGTATCTGACAATATTTCTTTTTTAGGATATTCTCCTGAGTCTTTTGCTTCCGGAATGATAACCTTCTATGACATCGTACATTCATCGGATGTAGAAGAATTGAATGAAAAATATAGAGAATTCTGCACTCAGGATGAAATTTCTTTTTTTTCAGCGGAGTATAGGATCAGATCTGCGGATGGAAGAATTTGTTATGTTATTGAAAGAACTTCCAGGATTTTACAGAATAACAAATACTTTTTCCATGGAATGCTGTTATTAAAGAACAATCTATCACAATTAACTGATACGGTGGTGGAAAAAAACTATTGCAGGAGTATAGTTGATAGCATACAGAGTCCTCTTTTGATACTTGACAGCAAGTTTAACGTATTTGTAGCTAATGATTATTTTTATGAACTCTTCAGATTGGAACCTGAAAACACTGAAGGACGATATTTTTTACGCTTCAATAACAAGAATGAACAACAATTGAGCACTTTTCTCGATAAGGCCCTTAAGAAAGATTATTTTTTTGACCATATTGAAGTTGAATGTGATATAGAGGGTCTTGGTTCCAGAACAATGTTACTTAATGCAAGCCCTCTTGATCCTGGAAACGGATCCGAGGGTCGCATTCTTCTTTCCATAGAGGATATTACTGCCAGAAAGATCGCAGAGGCTGAACTAAGGGCTTCGGAAGAAAAATATTCCACTCTGGTAGAAAAAGGAAATGACGGCATACTGATCATACAGGATGGAAAACTGAAATTTACAAATTCAAAATTTTCTCTGATGACCGGTATAGAGAAACAGGATCTTTCAGGGAAAGATATTCTGTCCCGTGTACCACGTGAGTATCATCGCATGCTCACTAAAAGGTTGAAAAAGGTCCTTAAAGACAAGCGAGGTATCAGAAGAAATAATGAAGTGGAGTTCTTTAAGAGAGACAACTCAATTTTCCCTGCAGAGATAAGTCTTTCCTATATATTGCATGAGAAAAAGCCTTCTGTAATAATGGCTGTCAGGGATATTTCCGAAAGGAAAAAAGCTGAGAACGAACTCAAAGCCTCGGAAGAAAAATATTCTACTCTGGTAGAAAAAGGAAATGATGGTATCCTTATCCTGCAGGATAAAAGGTTCAAGTTTATAAATTCGAAATTTTCAGAATTGACAGGATATTCCCGGGAAGAATTATTGAACCAGGATTTTGCGGACCATGTACCTGTTGAGTATCAGCGTATGGTTGGTAAACGTATTAAAAAAGTGCTCAAGGATATGCACAGCATTCGCAGAAATGATGAGGTTGAGTTCCTTAAAAAAGATGGTGGTATTTTCCCTGCTGAAATCAGTCTTTCCTATATATTGCATGAGGAAAGGCCTTCTGTAATGATGGCTGTCAGGGATATTTCCGAAAGGAAAAAAGCAGAGGCTGAGTTAAAGGCTTCTGAAAAAAAATATTCAACACTTGTTGAAGAAGGGAACGATGGGATCATTATAGTTCAGGATGAGACTCTGGTGTTTGCCAATATGAAATTCTGTGAAATTACAGGTTTCTCAAAGACTGAAATTCTTCGAAGACCATTTGAAGACTTCCTTTCACTTGAATACAAACGACTTGTCATGAATAAGTTCAGAAGAAGTCTCGAAAAGAATCGTAAAGCATCTTTTAAGTATGAAATAGAACTGGTATCCAAGGAAGGACATGACACTCCTGCCGAAATAAATTCATCTATAATCGACCATGAAGGCAGACCGGCAATAATGGCCATTATAAGGGACATCACCGATCAGAAACAAAAAGAAAGGGAACTGCTTGAACTCATTGAAGTTCAAAAAGTACTGGAAACCGTAATCAAAAGCAGTCCTGCTGTAGTATTCTTCTGGAAACCGGATGAAGACTGGAAAATTGAATTCGTATCCGAGAATATTTCGCAGTTCGGTTATGAGGCTGATAAGCTGATGTCAGGTGAGGTTCTGTATGGTGATATTGTCCATCCTTCGGATATGGAAAGACTAACAATGGAGTACGATATTCTTTCCGGAGAGGACAATCTTTCTTTTGAATATCGTATACTAACGAGATCCGGCGAGGTCAGGTGGGTGGATGAAAGGTCGGTAATAAAGCGTGATCCAGAAGGTAATGTAAAGTATATACAGGGTATTATTGTAGATATT
Organism: Methanolobus sp.; assembly: GCA_021767785.1. Classification (GTDB taxonomy): domain Archaea; phylum Halobacteriota; class Methanosarcinia; order Methanosarcinales; family Methanosarcinaceae; genus Methanolobus. The sequence continues at coordinate 8,070 of JAASSR010000062.1, read as the reverse complement.
ACCGAACGTAAGAACGTGAAGAATTTCATGCAGATCGGTTCGGACATGGGTATGCTTTTCAGCCCTCTTGGCGATGTTGGTGATATGTTCTCTCAGCTTGTGGAATTGACAACACAGATGGATCATCTGGATTGTGGTGCTCTTTATCTTATAGATGAAGTGGCAGGGGATATGAATATTGTAGCACATTCGGGTCTGTCATCGGATTTTGTAAAAAATGCAAGACATTACAGTGGAGATTCCATCCATGCTCGTCTTCTCAAGACCGAGTATCCGCTTTATACGCGCTATTACGAGTTAACATCCATGGTTCCCGGCGAAAACCTGAGCTATGAAGGGCTTGAAGCCACTGCTTTGGTCCCTATAAGATATGGAATGGAGCTTGTAGCTATTCTGATGCTTGCATCACATTCTGCATATGCTGTTCCTTTTGAAGTTCGTGACTCGCTTGAAGCTATAGCTTCCCAGATAGGTCCTGTCATTGGTCGTATGCGTGAGCAGACAGATGTCCAGAAGAATATAAGGAATTTGAAGATTATTTTTGAGTTCATGGAGGATATGGTGTTCATGCTGGATAGTGATGGCTGTATCCTTTATGCAAATCCTTATTCATGCAACAGACTGGGATATTCTGAAAAAGAGCTGATCGGAATGAACCTCATAAACATTTATCCACAAAAAAAGTTACTTGAAGCAGCATCTGAAATAAAGATGATACTGGAAGGCGAAGCACATGTCTGCACCATACCTTTTGAATCTTCTTCTAATGAACTAATACCCGTGGAAATGCGTTGTTCCATGGGGCAACTGGACGATGATGCGGTTACGATATGTGTCAGCAGAGAAAAGGTATAATATATTTCTTTTGGTTTCTTCCAGTCCAATGATATTAATTTTTTTATATGTGATCAAAGCAGAATATTACCTCTAAATTATATTTTTGTTCTATTGTTTTTTATTAATGACATGTATCCAAATTGTTTTTTCTAACATCTACTCTTTGAAATTTGTTGTGTATATTCCTAAAAGGGTTTTTTGTCTATTACTTAAGTCTTTCTGTATCTCTTATAGTATTTTTTGCTTGAGTAATTAAAATGTATAGTTTTCAGTAGCCTGAGAAGGTGTGATTGTTTATCAGTTTTGTAATCTCCTTGTATTTTGTAGTTTAATGTACATATCTTTTTATAGCATAATTTTTGCAAAACACTATTCTTCATAATATAAAAAGATATTTATTGATTTTGTAGTCTTCAAACCAGTGATATTTACTTTAGCACAATAAACACAATCAATAGCGCATATTTTTTATTTATATACTAATAAGTTAATATATATTTTTCCGATAATTATTTATAGCAGAATATATGCAAAGAAACCTTTATATAGTATGAATAAAGTGCATATTTTGAGGTTCAAGAGAACCTTTTTGTGTAGATTGGATTGAGCTTGACATAAGCTCAGTAAAAACTAGACGAACTAAATTGAAGGAGGTATAGAATGTTAACAGTAGATAAAGAAGGTATCCTTATCAGATACAACGTTAAAATGGAAAAATCAATGACCCCTGAAGAAGCGGCAGCAGAACTCTATCCAAAAGAAGAGTTATACCGTCCAATTGCAGAAGCAATTTTCGAGGGTGAAGAAGATGATGTAATAGAAGGTCTTGAAGCAGCAATCGAAGCTGGCAAGGATCCGATCGCACTCATCGACGATGCACTTATGGTAGGTATGAAGGTAGTAACAGACCTTTATGACCAGGGTGTCATTTTCCTTCCAAACGTAATGATGTCAGCAGACGCAATGCTCGATGGTATTGAATTCTGTAAAGAACAGTCCGATGCAAGTCCTGAAACAAAAGGTAAGATCGTAGTCCACGTCGCAGAGGGTGACGTACACGACATCGGAAAGTCAATTGTTGCAGCTCTCCTCAGAGCCGCAGGTTACGAAGTAGTCGATCTTGGTCGTGACTGTCCTGTCGATGAAGTGATCGAGGCTGTCAAGAAGGAAAAACCAATGATGCTCACAGGTACAGCACTCATGACAACAACCATGTATGCATTCAAAGAAGTCAACGACCGTCTTGCAGAGGGTGGACTTGACCTTCCATTCGCATGTGGTGGCGGAGCTGTAAACCAGGACTTCGTTGCAACCTACTCACTCGGAGTATACGGTGAAGAAGCAGCAGATGCACCAAAGATGGCAAATGCTATCCTTGAAGGCGCAACTATCGCAGAACTGAGAGAGAAATTCCACCAGCACTGAGGTGATTACAAATGGCAATTAACAGATTCACAGAAATGGCTTACTCTGAAGCTGACGAGATGGTATTCGGTAACTCAAAGAAACCTGTAAAAGCAGGACTTGATCTTGAGATCGGTGCAGGCTACACAACTGCAGAAGTAAACTATGCACCAAGGCCAGAAGCCGGAGAGACTCAGGAGAAACTTGTAAACGAGTACCAGAGGATCACAAAAGACATTATGGCAAGAATGGTCCAGGTTGGTTTCCCATCCGTAGTACTTGAAACAGAGCACGTTCAGCAGATGACCAACAACCCATCATGGGGAGCAGCTGTTGCACACGCACAGAAGACAATCATGGAAGAGTACCATGAAGAGTACGGAATCAAGTGCGCACTGAGACACACCCCAGGTGACATCAGAGAGCACAAAGAGTTCATGGAACTCAGAGGCGACAAGATGACAACTGTCATGGAGTCCTTCGAACAGATCGCAGAAAGCGGCGCAGACCTTCTGTCCATCGAATCAATGGGTGGAAAGGAGATCTTCGACTATGCAGTACTCAGGAACGATGTTCCAGGTATGCTCTACGCAATTGGCTGCCTCGGTACCATGGACATGGAATACCTCTGGCAGGAGATCGCAAGTGTAGCACAGAAGAAGGGCGTAACCGCTGCTGGTGACACAGACTGTGCACAGGCAAACACAGCAATGTTCATTGCAGGTGGACTTCTTGACAAGAACCTCGCACACACCCTTGCAATCGTTGCAAGATCAATCGCAGCTCCAAGATCACTTGCAGCATATGAGGCTGGTGCAGTAGGTCCAGGAAAGGACTGTGGATATGAGAACATCATCGTAAAGGCAATCTCAGGTATGCCAATGTCCTTTGAAGGTAAGACATCCACCTGTGCACACTCAGATGTAATGGGTAACCTTATCATGCAGTGCTGTGACCTCTGGTCAAACGAATCCGTTGAATACCACGGTGAGTTCGGTGGTACAACAGTACAGTGCTGGTCAGAGTCCCTTAACTACGACTGTGCTCTCATGAACACAGCTCTCAAGTCAGGAAACGAGAAGATGCTCAGAGATCTCCTTATGGCTTCTGACAGGTACAGAGATCCACAGTCATACATCCTTGCGTACGACAACGCATACAAGATCGGAGAAGCAATAGTAAACGACGGAGATGACATCTACCTCCGTGCAAAGAACGCTGCAGTAGAATGCTGCAAGCTCCTGAACAATGCTGAAGACGGTCTTGACATGACAAAGTTCGAGCTCGGTGCACTCGAGAAGGCAACAGCAGAACTCGAAGCACTCACCTCCGAGTCCGAAACATTCGCAAACGAATGCATGGAGAAATACAAGGCAGAAGTACCGGTCTTCAAACCAGAGAACTACGCTCTCTAAATGTAGTATTAAAGAAGTTTTCTTTAAGGAAACTTCTTTTCTTTATATTTCCCTCTCAACCAAAATTCGTGTTCCAATATATTTATATATAATAAATTCACTCCGCAATGCAATTCATAGGCTTTACAGAAGGGTCACAACGCCATCAATTCTACCTCCAACTCCACACCTTCATTATTATGGCATGTGTATCGAAACATCTCCTGTAAAGCCTTTGACCTCTTTTTTAGTGTTCTTTTATGTCTTTTATGTCTTTTATGATCTAATTTTCTTCTTTCTTATTAAAAGTAAGGAGTACTTCTTTTTCACAGTGAGAAATGTCCGCACTTAAAAGTGTTTAAATTAGATTTGCAATTTCATAATATATTGAACTACAGTGTGAAAATAATCATCACGGATGATGTGACTTTCCCGTGATATTTTAAATTTGAGGTAAAAGCGATGTGGAAAAGAATATCCTATTTACAGAAGAATCTTGTATATAGTATCCCTTTATTTATGATACTCGGTATAATTTTTGGTTATTATTATGACCCTTCCTTTCTGAAAGTTCTTATTATTCCCCTCACTTTTTTGATGGTTTACCCTATGATGGTAAATCTACAGATAAAAAAGGTCTTTTCCGGAGGAGATACGAAAGTACAGATCGCCACACAGGTTATAAACTTTGCAATTATTCCGTTCTTAGCTTTTGGACTTGGTAGAATATTCTTTGCGGATGATCCCCTGGTTGCTCTGGGACTGCTTCTTGCTTCGTTACTTCCTACCAGCGGAATGACCATTTCATGGACCGGCTTTGCAAAAGGAAACCTGAATGCTGCAGTGAAAATGACTGTAATAGGTCTTGTTGCAGGATCCCTGGCAACTCCTTTGTATGCCAAATGGCTAATGGGTGCGGTTATCGAAATTCCATTACTTAATGTATTCAGGCAAATAGCTCTGATCGTATTTTTGCCGATGATAGCAGGATATGCCACTCAGCGATACATTATCTGGAAATACGGAGAGGCAAAGTATCATAAGGATATTAAAAAGAAGTTCCCTATGCTTTCCACACTGGGGGTTCTGGGTATTGTATTTGTTGCCATGTCCCTCAAGTCCAGAACTATTGTAACTCAACCTTCAATGCTCATTGATCTATTGATACCGCTTGTGATCTTTTATGCCCTGAACTTCATATTGAGTACAATGGTCGCAAAATTGATCTTCAGTCGTGAAGATGGTATTGCCCTTATCTACGGAACTGTTATGCGTAATCTTTCGATAGCTCTTGCTCTTGCAATGGCGGTCTTTGGAGAGCAGGGTTCCGACATAGCTATGATCATAGCACTGGCATATATAATACAGGTTCAATCTGCTGCATGGTATGTCAGGTTCACGGATGTCATATTCGGCCAGACAATCGACCGGGCCAGGGATGTTATGGAAGAGGGTATCTTTGCACTTCATGAAGAATCTACAATACACGATGCTATAAAGTTACTTGATGAAGAGCATATTCGATCAGTTGCTGTTCTGAACAAAAATGAAGAGCCTTCTGGTATGATAACATCTGAAATGATAATCAATCTTCTGGCAGAAGGTGTAGAACTGAGTGAAAAGCTGAATACCATAAGCTTGCTTCCGGTGTTGAAAGTAGAAGAGAGACTTCCTCTTAAGAAAGTAATTTCCATGATGAAGCGTCAGCATGAATATAAGGCATTGATCGTTAATGAAAAAGGACACTTTGAGGGTGTCATTACCGAAGCTGACATTCTTGATAAAATGAATGTTAATGTTTAATGTCTTCCTGCCGTTTTTTCATTTTATGTACATGAGCTTGGTTTTCATGTACATTATCCTAATAAACACAAACAAGCATTCTTAGTAAAGGTGCCTTCATGGACTCAAAACGATATCATCTATTTTCAGTTCTCATTTTATTAGCATCGCTCATGGTATTTGGTTTAATGGATCATACCAGTTCGCAAGAATTTGACAAAAATGAGATCAGTATAATAACCTCTTCAAACCAGGTTGAGCCCGGAAGTGACTTCACCGCCGGGGTCAGAGTTCTGCCGATTGAGCCAATAACCGGGGTTCAGTTCGATGTTCTTCTTCCCGGAAATAGTTTTTATGTAGAAAACGTAAGCGAAGGCGATCTGTTTTCGGGCTCCGGAGTTACTACTGTATTTGAAGTAAAGAATAATGTAAATGATCCTGCACAGGATACAACATATTGTGCCATTCTGGGAAACAGTTCTGTATCTGATCCCGGTATAGTGGCGCTTCTGGCACTTAAAGCTGGAAATGATACGGGTTATCATGAAATAAACCTCAGTGATGTTATAATAAGTAATGTATCCTCAAATCCCGTAGAATACATTGTCAACCCGGTAACAATATTAGTGGATTCAAAGCCGATACTTTCAGAAGTTCAAAATGTTCAGATTGTTGAAGGTAAAAAACTGAATATGACATTGATGGCTACAGATTCCGATAATGACATACTCACATTCTCTGCAACTTCACTTCCTGAAGGTGCTGTACTTAACAGTTCAACGGGAGTATTGACATGGACACCGAATACCGCTCAAACAGGTGACCATTATATAGATCTCCATGTAAGTGATGGATATCTTACGGATACGGATCAGGCAATTATTACGGTTCTGTCATTGGATATTACTCCTATAGCCTATGCCAATGGTCCTTATGAGGAAAGAGTCGGAAAAAAGGTTAAGTTCTCAAGTACGGGTTCCCATGATCCTGACGGCACTATAATGTCCTATACATGGGATTTCGGTGATGGCAATATGGGTGTTGGTTCTTCTCCTTTCCATACCTATAGTAAGACCGGAGAATATACAGTAACACTCACTGTGACAGATGATGCAGGTAATACAGGTACTGATGAAACAACTGTTACTGTAGAGAGTTTCTTCAAGTACTATATTGGTAAGTTCAAGTAAAGTTACAATAAAAAAAATTGATGGTTGCAGGAACATTAAACTTCCTGCCATCCTTCTTTGTTATTATTGGTTGAATAAACAAGTATTCAGTTGAAAATACTGTGTTTATATTCGAAAGTGATTTATACTCCTCAATTGATGAATATTGTATGGAATCAGCTATTTTTGAGATATTTGACGGGCTGCCCAGACAGGGTCCTGGTAGCAATGAATGTACTGAAAAGGCTTTCAGGACAATACCCGCTATTCCTTCGGATGCCAGTATTCTTGATATTGGATGCGGTGTGGGAATGCAGACACTTCATCTAGCGGAAATTTGCGCATCCTGTTCCATCACTGCAGTTGATGTCTATCAACCATATCTTGACACTTTGATGGAAAATGCTAAAGAAAAGGGTGTTGCAGACAGGATCACAACAGTCTGTGCTTCCATGGACGATCTACCTTTTGAAGATGAAGAATTTGATATTATATGGGCAGAAGGTTCTATTTTTGTAATGGGTTTTGAAAAAGGACTTTCATACTGGAAGCGTTTCCTCAAAGAAGATGGTTATATTGCACTTACCGAAGCCACATGGTTCACAGATACTCCTTCGGTTGAAGCAATTCAATTCTGGAAGGAGTGCTATCCTGATATCAAGACAATTTCCGGAAACGAAAAGATAATTGAAGACGCCGGCTATACTATTCTCAAGAGTTTCAAAGTTCCTGCATCTGCATGGCTGGATGATTTTTATATACCTCTTGAGAAAAGGCTTGATTCAATAGAAGCAAAGTTTAAAGGGGATATAGATGCTGAATCCGTTATCGAGTTTTCACAAAAGGAAATGGAAATCTTCAGGAAACATTCTGATGAATATGGTTATGCGTTCTTTGTTTTCCAGAAGAGCATGAATAAATGATCTTTGCCATTAAAGCTTAGAACCATATTTTTTCTTTTCATTCTGGATATTGGTATATAGAATAAAAAACAAGTCTGAATGTGAACGTTTACCTGATATTTGCATGGATATGGGCTGCAATGATAGCAACCTCGTTCTGGGAAGCCTCAGTGGAAGGAAGAAATGCCGGTAATCATGGAAAAAACGGATGGGAGATCAGGTTCGCTGAAAACACCGTCCTTCATGCCTATCATTTCTATCTTTTCTTTGTTATGTGGCCACTGCTATTGACATTGCCTTTGGTGATCTATGGATGGGATTCCCGGTTTTTCGGTATTCTTGTGAGTGCATATTTCTCAGGTATTATTATAGAGGATCTTACATGGTTCATCGTTAATCCGGTGGTCAGGTTCTCAGAATGGAATCCCGATTTTGTGGATTATTATCCATGGGTTAAAATAGGCAACAACTATTTTCCGCTGATGTACATCACACATCTGTCCATAGCCATAGCTTCATGGCATCTGCTCTGGGCATAACTGATCTTAATTCACACCAGGATCTCTATATTTCCATCCTCTA
>JAASSR010000061.1 GCA_021767785.1 Methanolobus sp. | reverse complement strand
TGCTGTATCCCTAAAAAGAACAGAGATGATGCAATTAAAATCCTGAAGAGATATGAAAAACAGTATTCTTTCATCAAGTTCCTGGAATTCATCTCCTGAACCACTCTTTTAGCTTCTATTATAGATGATGTTCATATCTTCTCCACCAATCCCTCAAACTTCCCATAATTCACCTTAACACCATCATCCAGATCGATCTCTATATACTCATCAGCCTTGTTCTTCAGCAGCTCATCATATTCCATGATCTCATCGATCATCTTCCCAAGCCTGGCTTTCTCCTGAGCATCCTTCCCGATATCTGACTTGATCATCTCCTTTCTGGCAACCAATTTCCCTTCAAGTTCCAGCAGATAATCCGTCCTCATGAGAGCCAGAGTTTCCTTATTATACCTGTGCATGTAAATGAGCGCATTGAAAGCCCTTCCCTTACCTGATTTAAACAGCCAGTAGATAGGCCTCTTCTTGTACATCTTCACATGATCCTTGTAGAAAGATTTCAGGAAATAGTCCCTTATCACAGCTTCCGAGGATTTCTTCCCATTACTTCCCAGAGCCTCAGCAATAAAGTCCAGGTTCTCCGAAAGAGTATCCTCTCCAAAGGTCACCTTAAGGAATTCCTTGAACCTGCCCACAATGTCATCCTCGAAATACTCATCCTCAAGTATGGGTATGATGTTATCAGCATCCGGCATGAAACTTGGCTCCGGAACCTGCTCCAGATAATCTCCTATCTTCTCACCCTGGTTGGCAAGCACCAACCCCGGTTTGTCCAGTGAATACCGACCGAACATACAACCAACAGCATAAGAGATGAACTCCTTTATTGTATCCGTAACCAGCAATGCTTCCAGTTCTTCTTCACTCCTGTCTCCATTATAGCGGTAATACGGATTGCATGTAAGTGTAATCTCTGAAAGTGGCACTTCAGGTGTAAGTTCATCCTGCAAGCCGTAGGCTTTAATAAAAATACGGTTGTTCTCTTCTTCCAGTCGCTGCATTTCCAGTGTCATTTCTTTCCAGTGGGTGCGGAGTTTGGAGTAGGTTTTGAGGATTGTTGGCTGATGGTATTCAGGTTGGAGAAGAGGGAGAGTGGTGAAATCCCAGGAGGTTTCGTATGAGTTCCAATCATTACAGGAAATATTAATTAAGTCCATAACAAAAGTTTCAATCTCCCTTTTTTGTGATGTTAGAACTTTTTTTAAACATGGAATACTTGCAACATTGCCTACTTGAAAATTAAGTGTAGGATTCATCACTTTCATAAAATTGAATGCTTGTTTACTACATAGTAATCCTATAACACAATAAATATCAGATTTTGTGGGGAACGCAGATGACCCACCCACATCAAATATTGCACCACAATTAGAATAACGAACACCAAAATATGAAGAACTTACAAATGACCATGTACAAGACTGTTTGAAATAGTATTCGATGTTTTGTGGGCGAGAACGTATCTTACCAGAGGTATCCGCAAAGTTTCTAATTTCTTCTCCACCATTTGCCCAATTGACTAAAAATTCATTGTTACCATACCATTTACGGAAATGACCTCCTTTATTGTAAGGAAACCATTTTTTACCACTTTGTTCAGCCTCTTCATATGATTTGAGACCAAAACCAATTTTTTTATTTGACACTTCGGGCCAGAAGCGAAGAAACTTGTCATTATCACCGGTGGCAAGACCTTGCTTTACAGGAGCAACTTCACCAACATTATCACCCTCCTCAAATATCTCTTTTACTTTGTCACTCACCCAATAAGCAATAGGACTTCCGGGAATCTTCTTGAAATCGGCTGCAGAGGCGCGGTAGAAGTTGGGGACGGGAGTGGTTGATGAAGTGTTATTGGTCATGTTTTGCTACCTCATTGGTCTTTATTTAGGAACTTTCTGCCTTTGGGAGTCAGGCGGTATTTTTGCTTGCTACTGGTGGGTTTTTCGGGGATGGTCATTTCGATGTAACCGAGTTCCATCAGGTTCCTTATCTGTTTCTTAAGCTCTCCTGAAATGGTTGTGTGACCTAATCCGGCTGCAAGTTCAGCTTTTCCTGCCTCTTTTTCTATCAGAAGATTAAGTACTCTGGATGCAAGCTGTGATTCCAGCTTCGACTCGGGCCGCAGCTCGGGCCGTGACTTGGGCCGTAACTCAGGCCGCGACTTGATATCACCTGTGGTCGAGTCGCCAGTTTCAATTTTTATGGACTCTGCCAGATAGACAATGAACCGTACCCGCATGCCGATCTCAATTATCTCCGGCTGTGGGAGTCCCAGTTCTTCAGCATCCTTCAGGATACGGCGAAAACCACTGCCCCATTGTTCTATCAGGTCAAGTTCCCTGAAAACACGGGCAATGACTCGATTCCTTATTCTTGAAACACCCTGTTTCACATCCTCGATAGTCATGCCGGGGAGAAGGATGCCAGGGTTCTCTATCTCTATCCTGTCATCAAAAAAGGACACTCTGATAGGTGCTCCCTTCTGGGAATAATCCGCATGAACAATGGCATTCACAAGAGCCTCACGCAGGATCGTAAGGGGAATACTCCACACATCCTTGCGCCGGATATCAGAGAAATCAGCACCTCTGAAAGCATGTTTTTTCAGGAACAACATCACGGATTCAACAGAACCCGGAAGATCTTCATTAATCTCAGTATGGTCAAAAATGTATGCCTTGTCTTTTCCCTTGAAGCGTCCGCACTGTATCCACGCATCAGGGAAATGGAAATCCCTTTGTTTTCCGAAGAGAAGCATCGCACCTGTGGTCGGAACCAGTCTGCCCTGCTCCCGGGTCAGAAGCTTAAGCGTGATCAACTCCTCTTCATTCAGCTTCCGAACTCCCTCGAAATGCTTTTTAGCAATATCAAGGTCAAGATCATCGGAAGAGAGATCAGGCATCGGCATCTCATCAAAAGAAATACCTGAAGCACTTCTCTGAAGCTCGGCAATAAGCTCTCTGTCAGCTTTTCTGTTAGTGGAACCAAGTCTTACATAAACACCATCAATATGGCCTTCCTTCTTAACCCAGTGAGGACGTGAGCCACTGGGATATACCTCAACACCCAGCAATGTCTTACCTTCCACCGTCATCAACTCAACATCCGGAACAAGTCTCGGAGAAATACTGTCAGCAATAAGACTGCAAAGCCTCTCTTCCTCATCAAGAGGATTAGAGACTCCTATGATCTCCTTTGTTCCATCTTCAATACCAATGAACAGATTACCTCCGGCAGTATTGGCAAATGCCACAAGCGTCTTGATAATGTTCTTTGGCGAGGATATATCCCGCTTGAACTCAAGCGTCTTTCCCTTTTGCATGGAAATGAGTTGAGATGCTGGCAGGGTCATCGGACCTCCATACCATAAGCATCAGAGTTTCTTACCTGCATAACCACATCGCGTAGCATTCCGTCCTTCTCTGCTTCATTATTACCATCCACAAGCCGGATATAAGCTCCCTTATACTCCGGATGCTGAGCATTCTTGATAACAAAAGCCGTTGTAGAAACTACCTCACCACCTATACTATCAAAGGCACGGGGTCCAAGGTGTGCCATAGACAATATCGTATTATCGTCAAGGATGCTTGCACGAAGCTTTTCAAAAGATGAAAGGAACATCCAGCTCTGCATGGTTATCATCGCCACCATGCCCTTCTTAATTACAAGGTCAAGGTCACGTTCAATGAACATAGCAAAGAAATCCGACTTGCTGTTGGGATAGTCTTTCTTGGCAAAATCCTTTAGACTTGTATTCATTCCCTTGCTTCCCATATACGGTGGATTGGCAACAACCACATGATATTTAGAACTGAGAAAATCTGCCTGTTTCAAGGCTTGTAGAACCTTTTGATGAGTATTTAATAGAGATAGATCGTCTGAAAGGTTCTTTGATCCCAGCATCTTCAGGATATCCGATACATCCTCAGCATTTGGTCTGATAAGTGATCCAAAATTGTCAGCTTCATTGAACTGCAGTAATGTAGCACGGATGTCGTTGGTGAAGAGTTCACGTCCAACAGCATCAGTATAAGCATTGAGTTCATCCTCATCAAAGGAAACACTTTCCAGCACACATATATTGGGCTGGACAGGATTATGGAAGAACTTGCGGTTCTTTCTTCTGGCCTTCATGGTGAGAGCAAAAGCCGCCAGCTCTCCGGCACGCTCATCGATCTCAATACCATACAGATTGTGGGCCAGTATCGTCTCAGGGATCTCTGAACTGTCATAACCCTCCTCCTCATAGAGCGCATACAGCAGGTCAAAGGCATAGACCAGCATATGTCCCGAACCACATGCCGGGTCGCACACCTTGATTTCTTCTGGAGAATTGACCTTCAGGAAATCAGTCTCATGTTCATCCGGCTTGATATAATAATCCATCTTTTCATACAGACTGGAACTGGGTCGGTTCAGCATCCACAAGCGACCCAGTGAGTTCTCCACAAGATAACGGACGATCCAGTGAGGCGTGAACAACTGGGTCGCAGCAGGGATATTCTCCCTGGTGATCTTCACATTCTTCTTCAGGCTCTTGAAGACCTTCTCTTTTCTCGGAGCAATATAATACTGGTATATCCAGCCAATGATCTCCACTTCCCTCCAGTCATCCTCAGGGATCATCTCATTGATATCCTTCACAATAGAATCAATGTGAAGCAGATCCTCCGGGAACAGAAGCTCGGTATAATCCTCGATCCTCTCGAACATAAAAGGCATTATCTGGTTAAGGTAATTGCACAGCCGCAGTATCAGGTATTTGTACAGTTCCTCATCCTTATTCTCAGCCTTCAGATCAAACACAAGGTCTGCGTCAATGTCCAGAAAATCCAGTTCAAAGGCATGTGTGATAATTCCCGGCTCGGTTCTTTCAGGATCATCAGAAGTGAAAACCCTCACAGGAATATACTCGTTAACCTCCATGAACTTCAGCGCAACAAAACGGTTGAACCATGTATAAGTGACCTCATCCATCACCTGTGCGTAACCCTTGTGATCAACCTCCTTGACCAGCTTCTCACGCTGGTCCTTGATCTTCCTGTTAAATACCTGCCCGCCAATAACAATAGAATCAGAATGTTCAGAGTCTACCTGAAGTATCTCTTCAGGATGGATGCCATAGAATGCGGCTCTCTCCTTCACTTCATTCAGTAGCTTTTCACGCACCGTATCCGAGAAGTTGATGATGTTTGCCTTATCCATGATCAGAACAACCTGATATCATTTTCTTCAAGTAACTTAAGCAGGGATTCACGCAATTCTTTCAGATATTTGTCAAGCTCTTCTTCAGAAGTAATAGTATCTCTGGTTTTAAAAATGGAAGTATCTTTAACGATCTTCGTAGACCTTACAGGAACTGAACTATCAGTAGGATCACTCTTCTCTTCTCTTATAATCTGCAACCGCCTGTTGATCTTATTGTAAGCTTCACTTTGAAGAGAATCCAGGGTAGTGGATTGTGCCTGCACATACACACAATCCTCAGCTTCTGAAATACGTGTTTTGAGATCCGAGAACGGTTCGAGAACAGAGTCCATAAGATCCTGAGTAAACAAAGAATGCTTACCCATCTCTTTTTCCAGATCCTCGGTGATATTTTCTATTTCCATAAAAGTATCTTCTTTAAGCTCAGAGAGGCTTTCTGAAAGAGAATCTTCAATTTCCTTTTCCAGAGGAGATAGGAATTTTATGTCGGAATACGGCTCTTCTGATCCGAGGATCCTTTCAATTTCCTGCACTTTGGACTTTATATCCTCATCCATAAATTGCAAGTTTCTATTAAAGACCTCAAGCTTTTTAAGCACCCTTCTGAATATTTCCACCTTATTACTTCCAAAGAAAGAAGTAACAGGTTCCACTTCTTCACGCAAGCGGATAAGTTCATCCTTCTGCTCAGACACATTCTGAAGGAAAGAAGAAGGATCATTAATACTCAGGATATCATTCAGGAAGCTGGCATAATCTTTGATCTTCTGTCTTCCAGGGAACCTTGGTTCTTCTTTATACCTGCCTTCTATTTGTTCCAGATTCGAATGTTCATTGCTAAGTAACGAATGTGTGAGTTCAAAGAGGTCATTCTCCTTATCCGGAATGTTGGTCTTCTCGAAAACATCTCTCAAGACCTTTCTGACACCCTTTATGATTTCAACATTTGTTTTTGCCCTGATCTCCAGAACAAGTTTGTCAGCAGAATCCTTTCTTGTAAGATATCTGACTATTTCCTCAGCGTTCTCTTTCTTCAGAATTAGGTATGTTTTCTGATATCTGAGTTTGATCTCATCCCTGGCAAATAGCATAGCCACAAGGCCGTATATTGTCATCTCCTTCCAGCCATATGGTTTGCGTCTGAACCGATCTTTGATCTCACGAAGCACGACCACATCCTTTTTCTGATGTTTCAGATTCAGATAATCCAGTACTTCTTTGAGTGCTATATGGTTTGTCCCGGAAGGGCCGGCACCAAACTTCTCCAGATCATCAGATTTGAGTATCCTCAGGATCTCATCATCATTTGCAATATCATGTGATACATAATTGGCTTTCTTGTAGACATTCTCGAACAGAAGATCAAGACCATCTTTGATCCGTTCCCTGGGATTCTTTTTTTCTATACTGGTGACTTCCTTTCCATCAACGAAGATCCGTGCCTCAGAAATCCCCTCTTCCATTGATTTCCTGGCAGCCTCACGAAGCCTTTCTTCATCTGTTCTTTTACCACTGAGGATCTCTTTTACCTCTCCTACATTGGTATTTGAGGTGTTCTGGGTCAGATATTTGCTTATCTTCAGATAGTTTCGGATCTGATCAACGAACTCGACATCATCTTGGAATACAAAAAGAAGAGTATCTGTGGAATTTACATTGCTCAAGTTCTCTCCACTCAAAGATCTTTGACCGCTTCCCCTGACCATCTCATCCGATAGAGGGGTCAGGAACTTGATCGTCAGATCCGCACCACTGATGGTTTTATTTTTATCGTCAATGGACTTGTTGAACTTATAATCCTTATATTTGGCAGGACATACATCATCGAAGATATAGGTGAACATTTCATCGAGTATCTTATGTTTTTCAATAAGTATACTCTTGATCTCCCTGTTGATCTCCTGCTCCTCATTGGTCAGGAAATAATATCTGTCCCCGGCTTTCTGTATAAGGGTTTGCTCCTCAAGTCTCTTAAGTGATTCAGATATGCTTTCTTTTAGCTTTCTTTTATCCTGATCAACATGGGATATAGAAAGTACTACAAGATTATCCAGACTTGGCTGAAGTACATTCACATGCCTTATCATGAAAAGTATCTTCAGGACATCACAATCTTTGTCCTCAAGGAAATCATTATACTTTGCTTGTTCTATAGTACGTGTAATTATAGGATCAAGAAAACTCTCAATTGTGTTGTAGAAAGTAGAAAATGGAATAAGCACACCTAATTCACTCTCTGCATATTTCTCACTCGCTTCCTTAAAAGCACTGAGCATAGAGCGCTCTCCCTTAGCTAGGTGTTTTCCAGTAAAACCTGTCTGTCTTATCTTATCAAAGACCTTTTGCAGTACAAAGAACTGATAAGGTACAAAGGGATACACATTTACAAAATCCTCCTCACCTTTATACAGCTTCATCTCAGCTCCTCCCGGAGAGAAGGTTAAAAGGTTCTTCAATATCGTCTTCTTGTCATCATAATATGAAGCTAAGGACTCCTCATATGCCTGTTTTTTGGCAAGGATCCTCTTTTTGATAACCTCATCGACATTAGCACTGGACAGACTCAATCTGGTATCAAAACGCCCCTGGATTTTCGAGAAATCATATCCTTTGACCTTTTCCTTTGTAATTGTATCAATATCAGCTTGAGATGTAACAACTATCCACGCCTTTCCTGCAAGTTTAGTCCCAAGTTCTTCCACAATGGTCTGCAGGTTCAACATAAGTTCACTATTCTCTCCAATATACTGACCGATCTCATCGATCAGGAAGATAACCTGATGATCATTACCTTTTGCTTCACAATATCTCTTGATCTTTCCTGCAAATTTCTCAATGCTGAAATGATAGCTACGCCCATCATTTTCAAACAAGGTTCCAAGAGATTCGCGACTTTGATATTCACAGTTTACAAGAGCTTCAATGATATCATCCTGTTCAAAAGCATAAGTATCCCTTTTCTCCTCCCAGGAATCCCCATTGATACGCTTGAACTCCTCTCTGAACTTATCATAAAGACCTTTTGTGGCCAGGTCTTCCTCCATTTCAGCTATCCAGAGAACATCACCGAAAAAACCCCGTTTTTCGTTGAAAACTCTCATTAGAATATTCACGATAAGTTCATCACCACGATCAAGGGTATTTGATTTTGAGTCGATGTTAAACAAAATGACATCTTTTGTACCATGGTTTACGGCTTTTTCAATTGTGGTGAACAACTGTGGATCATCTATCTTTTCTTTGAAGAAATCGAGAGCTGATCTATCTCTTACATTCCGATTTTCCAGAAGATAAGATAGCATTTTTATAAAATGAGATTTACCCGAACCAAAAAAACCTGATACCCAGACACCTACTTTATCAGTAGGTTTTTCCAGGGAATTGGAATATTTCTCAAAGAAAGTATCAAGATGCTTCAGTGATTCTCTGGTAACCACATACTCAGAAAGTTCAGTATATACATTCTCTTCATCTTCCTGATCTACTTTGATGACACCATTGATCTCTCTTCTAATATCCTTTTTAAAGAGATCCTGAATTTTAATTTCATTTGTCATTTACTCAAACCCTTAACTTTGAGAAACATTTTATGTATTAATTTATGCATTTATCAATCTAAAGGCACGATAGTAATTCGCATCCCTGAATTTTCCGAAGAGACTAAGATCGAACCCGCTGTATTTTCCAGGATAGAATGTAATAAGTGGTTTGTTCCCAAGAAGCGGCTGCAAATTGTTCAGAACACTGTGAGAGCGGACCAGTGGCCAGGCTTTACCAACCCCTGTCAAAAACAGTAAATGAAAATCACCATTCTCATCCATTTTTTGCTGAATAGCCTTTTTCAAAAGATCTGGCTTTAACATCAATTTCAGTTTTTTGAGTAACTCATCAGAGCCTTTTTTCTCTTCAAATGAACTTATCTTATCTGTAGATATTTTCTTTTCGATCATCTCAAGGCATAACTCATAAAGGTCGATCTCAAGAACTTGAATTGTTCTTTTTTCTAAAGCCGGTATTATTTTTGTGATGGTATCCCGGACCAGCAATTCTTTTTCGGGAGGATAATCAAATATCCAGAAGGGAACTTCATTGCCAAGACCCCTGGCCTGTAAAAAATCCTCTTTTTGCAGTTCTTCTTTTAATAGATCCAATCTCTCTTCTAGTTTCATAATTGCCTGCTAATTTGCTCCAAAATTATTTAAACATAGTCTTTTTATTTCAACAATTTATAAATAATGTTTTTTATTTGTCTCCATTCAAACACCCAATTATTTTCATCTATATTATAGAAAAAGATATAAATCCAATATACAAGATTACAATATCGCTTCAGCTATTACTCTGGAATTCATCTGTGATTCCCGGATATTAGGAATTTGTGTTTAACTCCTGTTTCCACTTAGATTTATGCTAATATGTCCAACAAATCATTCCTGATGCCATGCCATTCCTGATTAAGATTTATTGACATCACTCGGATCCTATGTTTTTCATAAACATAACAAAAATCAAAGCCCTTTTCAATAGAAGGATATAGCAGGATTCCTTCACAATTCAGAGTTCTTGCATCCCGATCTGATTCCTGATTCATCAAATATGAAAATAGCTGGTACAGATTATTGGAATTGATTTTTTCTCTGTCAAATCTTGCCTTCAGGGCTTCTTTGTAGAATTTGGTATCAATTATTATTTTTCTTGAGGATGATAGCAGTGAGATATCAGTAGACATAATTGGTAACATTGACATATCATCATCATTTTCAGCTGCAAATTTCCAATTTATATCTTCTCTACCCACTTTAAATTCTGATTGTTCGATTTTATAGAAGTTTCTGACAAATGATTCAAATAGTCTTGCCATTGCCTTTTCTTCGCGTAAGAAATCCCTGAACTTGTAATGTCCTGAGGATTCATCAAAAAACAGATTCTCATTGATTATATGACATACTTTTAATGGAAAATCGTAACTGTAATTATTCCGGTTCAATCTAATTTGTTTAAAATGAGATTGTCTGATTGAAATTTCAGAAATAGGAGGGAGCTTTATTAAGATTTTGTGTAGTTCATCTCTCAATTCCGGATCAAGACAATCCGTCCTTATGAGTTTGAAGATCGTTGTTTTCAAAATTTGATTGTGTAAAATATCATAATCAAATTCATCGTAATGACAAACAGTTCTATTAGAAAGGAGAAGATTCCTTTTTACAGAAGCAGTAAGATCTAATTTCCCTTTAATTCCGTTCACAACGTATTCATGTTCAACATAATAGCGATCCAAACCCTGTTTTAGCAATCTGGAAGTACTATTTGCTAATATTTTTGCGAATAGATCAACTAACTCAGTAATGCTGATTGCTCTTACATCTACAATATCGCCTTCATCGAGCTTGTTCCATGCATAGCATAAAAGATAATATATATTCTGGATTGGGATTGACATGTATCTACTCAGATAATAGCATGTTTATTCCAGCTTGAGATTTTTCAATGTCATCAAACCAGTATTCTTCCAAAAGAGGGGCGATTTCATATTTTACAATATCTTCAAACCACTCCTGTTCAGGTTTATTCACATTATTGTTACAAAAAAAACTATGACCGATCTGAAAACCTTCACCAAGATTTTTATCTGATTTTATCTTTTCATTCAACAAATTGATTTTGTTTATAATACGATATATGAAATCTTTTGAGAAACCTTGTGAAATCAGCTGATCAACAAATTTATCATTGAACTTTGGCTTTAATGGCATAAATCTAAATCTTCTTCTTAAAGCATAATCAACGATAGCTAGAGAACGATCAGCGGTGTTCATTGTACCAATCAAATAAAGATTTTCTGGAACTGAGAATGGAGCATCATCTTTTTCAGAATACGTCAGATGCACTTTTGCCTTACCCCTTTTATCAGTTTCTATCAGCATCATTAATTCCCCGAAGATTTTGCTAAGATTTCCTCTGTTGATCTCATCAATTATGAAAAAGTATTTATTTTCAGGGTCTTGTTCTGCTTTCTTGCAAAAATTATGAAAAATACCATTTTTCACCCTAAATGTATTTTCAGATGGTCTGATCCCCTGTATAAAATCCTCGTATGAATATGACTGATGGAATTGGACAAGCTCTATCTTTGTATCATCTGTCTTTTTCATCATTTCATACGCGATTTTCTTCGCAACAAAGGTTTTCCCAACACCAGGAGGGCCTTGTAATACAATGTTCTTTTTGATTTCAAGAGAATCCAATATTTTTTTAAGTTCAGATTCTTCAATAAAAGGTTTATCGGGGTCTGAAAAAAAAGAATAGTCCTGAATGTCCATTAGTTCTTTTTCTCTTTCAGCATTTATATTCTGCTCATCGATCAGATCCCTTATAATTTCAAATTCTTCGGTAGTTAACTTGAATAAGCTACCTTGATTGCTTTTAAACACTTCACAATCTTCTAAACCTTTAGTTTCTTTTAGATCATCCCAACTTATGATATCTTTAACTAACTCCTTTATTTCAAAACTTATTATTTCGCCTTCTACATCATCATAATGTAGTTTTTCTGTAATCTCAAATATTCCTTTGATCTGCTTCACAGGTGAACTTGCATAACCAATAACGAGATCTCCGGGTTCTACTTCTTCAAAATACCTGTATACCCTTCTTTTATTACCTTTGTCGTTATGGGACGTATAAGATTGAATGTCACCTAACTCAAAACTATCAATCTTCCAGATCTTTGGATTTGCATTCAACCACCAGTAATTCTGCGTTCCAGAATCACCTGGCAACACTTTAGCAGGAGGTAAAACAACTTTACCTGCTTCTAGACTATTAAATATACTCTCATAGGAACTATTAGCATTGATATATTTTTCTTTGATAGTTTTCCACTTAAGAGTTGGAGAAAAAGTGTCAATTCTAAAAATAGTCTTCTCAAAATCAATTAATTCGTTTATGAGCCACTTGACCTTTCGGGTGTGTTTATATGCACTCCTATTATTGTCATAAAAATATTCTCCTTCTATTACACCAATTCCTAGACACTTACTCCTTCCTTTGTTAGCAATAATTACGTCACCAATACTTGCATCTCTAAAATTTTCAAGGTTCCATATTTGATTTGAGCTAGAAGAATTTTCAACGTTCAAAGCATCAGCAAGCTCTTCTGTTGTATAATTATTGAGGTCCCCAATATCTTTCCAACCAATGGCCATTATGCCTAGACCATAGAATTCTTCCCAGTGACTGGCATTTTCACCAGGCGCAAATTTCCAATAATCAATAAGTGAATCATTTTTACTCTGAGCCATGTCTATGGAATTTCGGAGTTTGTCAAGAACCTCTTCTATACTATTAAACTCCTCAACGGTATTCGAAGATGGATCATTTATATCCCAACCAGGTAAAATGCCCGCTTCCATTGTCAGATTATTTATACGTAAAAACAACTGATAGGCTTTCCTGTGAGATACTCTTTTCTTTGGAAATAGAGCAATCCAGCAAAATGAAGCACCATAATTTTGGGGTCCCTCAAACCCTACTTTATGAGTTTTGTACAGCTTTACCTCTAAAGCCTTGACCAGACTACTGGCGATATCATCAAGAGCGTTATCAACTTCTTGTTTGTTATTTGCTAGATAAAAGAAAGGAAAACATATGCTGAAGTATCTCTTCCAGTTAACGAATGGAGATTTCTTCTTTGCAGGATAATTCAACATTCCATTTACTAACACTTCACCATATTTTGAAAAATAAATCTCGTCTTTTGCTACTATCTTATTCTTGATATCTTCGATCAATTCAGGTGTCACTATCTTTTTATCTTTTATGTGCTGCAGGATTTCAAAACGTAAGAGGTTAACTGGCTGAAAGTATTCAACCTTAAAAGCATCCATTAGCTTGCTTATGGTCTCTGCGCTGAGGGCGTTTAATTGTTCGAAAAGATAGCTTTCATTTTCTTCCAGTTTTCTTAATTTAGTAGCTTGTGTTTGGATAATGTCAATGGATTCTTGCATAGTAACACCTAAGCTGGAATTACAAATTGATAAACAATGATATCTATTTCATTCATATAAATTTTTATTTCAAAATAACATAACTTAGAAGATTAAAATGACGTCAAGGACAAAGAAAATGAAATTAGGAGACTAATAAAGAAATCTTATGATTATGTTCATTCATGGAGTTACTATCAGGGTTTTTAATTCGAGATTCCTGAACAATAATGACAATAAAGATATCAATTACTCATATAATTTGAACTCTTAACTACTGGCTTAACCAAAACCACAGTAGAATCCTGAATTTTAAACCTTGACATTTACATAACATTAGATTGGATTTTAAGTTCATCCAGATATCTTATTATTTCAACAGCATCTATTCCTTTTTGAAAAGTTGCTTTGCTTTCAGAAGACCAATAACCATCATTATATCTTTCCAATCCTTTTTTGATGCTTCACGTTCTATTGAACGTCTTGAACGTGTAGCAATTAGCAAAAAACCATTCTTATCAACATATGACATGGTTTTTTTAATTACATCGAGCCCATTTCAAAAGTATAAATACTACTTCGTACAATAATTGTATGAGGGGTAATTTATGGAGTTCGCAGAACTCTCTGATGAACAATGGAAGTACATCAAACAGTTTTTACCACCACAACCGATAACTGGAAGAAAGAGAGCTGATGACCGCAAGGTGATCAATGGAATTCTCTTTGTTCTGATAAATGGTTGTAGATGGGGAGATATGCCATCTAATTATGGTTCCCATGTAACAGCATGGAGAAGGCTTAAAAGATGGTCAGAAGAAGGAATATGGAATGAGATAATGGAATCCCTTCGGGATTCCGCTTACCAGAAAGGTAAGTTCTCTATGGATATTGTATGTGTTGATAGCAGTTTCATTGAAACAAAAAAAGGGAGAGAATTCCGAATACAACGGAGACAAAAAAAAGGAATGGAATAAAGATACATGTTTGTGTAAGTTGTGAAGGATTTCCTTTGACAATCCAGATAGCTTCGGGAAAAGAACATGACAGAAACCACTTTGTTGAGGTCATGGAAAATATAAAGATCAAAACTAACAAAAAACCAAGAACCAGACCATTAGAAGTACTTGCGGATTCTGCTTATGATGAGATAAACATCAGGAAATATCTGAGACGCAGAGCGATAAAAAGTAACATTCATATCAATATCAGGAATCGGAAATATCCTAAAAGAGGAAGACCTACAAGACTTGAATATGAGTCATATAGGAAAAGAGGGACAATAGAACGATTCTTTGCATGGTTGAAAATGGATTCAGGAAAATAGCAAGCAGATATGAAAGACTAAATGTTGTTTTCAAAGGGCTACTGGATATTGCATCTTTTCTACTGTGTTGGAAAAAGTTTCAAGAGGCGTTTTGAAATAGGCTCATAGTAAAATCGTAATATATAATTATTAAAAGTTACCTTAATTCATAATAAGAATATCAGTGTGGAAACTCTTTATAATAATAATCTATGTGGTTGTATTTCCGTATTATAGATGTTACAAAGATGTTGCTGGAGTAACTATGGACATCGATGAAAATAAAAAAGTGGGAAGGTCCGGTTGTTCACATGAAGAATTATATCAGGCTATCATAGAAATTGCAATTGATGGCTTTTGGCAAATAGATAAACAAGGCAGAATCCTTGAAGTGAATGAAGCTTATTG
>JAASSR010000060.1 GCA_021767785.1 Methanolobus sp. | reverse complement strand
TGCTTGCTGACAAGGATCTGCTGACACTCATTATTGCAAAATGAGAAGACGGGCTGCATAACAAATAAGTATTATAATGCATTTATTCTGCTAGTCGCTTTAGTCCCGTAGGGTAGTGGTCAATCCTTTCGGCCTTTGGAGCCGAAGACCGTGGTTCGAATCCGCGCGGGACTATCTGACTTATTACCACACTTTTATAAACTCATTTATAGTATACATATCAAAGATTATTACACACCAATAAAAACCGAAATCTATATATGCCAGTAAATCAATGGTTGTGTGAGGTGTGTACTAAACCAACCAATACCACAGAAACTACCCATAGCCATCCTTTAGATAAAAAAAGCGCACCTCATTCCTCCATGTTTAAACCAAAATATCCAGGTTTTTGGAACCTGTTTTTTTATTTTTTTTGCAATTTTTGCTTAGATACAGTTAATGATCCCTATTTGAATTATACAAAAATCCAGTAATACTGAAAATCGAACTAACCCATACAGGTACCAAGAAAAACATATCAATCATGCTTTTCTAATCTTAGTACCGGGAATATTAAGAGAAGGGGTTTAAAATGATATTCGAACGTGTAAAATCCGAAGGGCTGGCTCATCTGTCTTATTTTGTTGGTTCCGGAGATGAAGCACTGGTGATCGATCCTCGCAGAGACTGCAAGGTCTATGCAGACATTGCCAGAAGAGAAGACATGAAGATAAAATATATCCTTGAGACTCATCGTAACGAGGATTATGTCATTGGATCAAAAGAGCTTGAAAACATCACTGGTGCCGAGATCTATCATGGTCCGGGACTGGATTTCAAATATGGAAACACTTTAAAGGACGGGCAGGAAATTATCATTGGCTCACTGAGGATCACTGCTCTCCATACTCCTGGACATACCGATGAGAGTATGTCATATGCCCTGGCAGATCTTGAAGCGGGTGATGAAGCGATAATGGTCTTTACCGGGGATGCACTTTTCATAGGCGATGTGGGAAGGACCGACCTTTATGGTCCTGAAGAAGCTCCCAGAATGGCATCAGACCTTTACAACAGTATCTTTAACAAAATACTTCCCCTGGGAGATCAGGTGATACTGCATCCTGCACATGGAGCCGGGTCTGTGTGTGGGGGAGCCATCAGTTCAAGGGAATACAGTACACTCGGACTGGAACGTCTCCAGAATCCTGCCCTGCAAAAAACTGACAGAAAGGAATTCGTCAGTTACAAGCTTGAAGAAAAACTTGAAGTTCCTCCTTATTTCAAAAAGATGGAACAATATAATCTTGAAGGAGCTCCGATACTTCACGATCTGCCGGTACCTGAACTACTCTCAACGAAGGAATTCCGGGGAGAGATAGAAAAAGAAACAGTTGTAGTGGATACCCGAGTACCCCATTCCTATGGTGGAGCACATATCAAGAACAGCTATAGTATCTGGATGGAAGGACTTCCTTCCTTTGCCGGTTGGGTGCTTCCCTATGATAAGCCAATATTACTTGTGATGGAAGAAAAGGAACAGCTGGAATCTGCTGTAAGATACCTTATCAGACTTGGTTATGACAATATAGCAGGTTATTTAAGTGGAGGAATAGGAGCCTGGTATATCGATGCTCTGCCGGTGGATGGTTTCAATCTGATATCGGTCCACGACCTTAAAGATAAAATGGAAAAGGATGAGAAAATGTTCATCCTGGATGTAAGGGACGATTCTGAGTGGGATGAAGGTCATATACAGAGTGCCACACACATATTTGTCGGTCACGTTGAAGAGAACCTTAACAGGATTCCACGGGATTGCAGGATCATTCTCTATTGCGGTACCGGCAGACGCTCAAACATAGCTGCTTCCATCCTCAAAAAACACGGGTATGAGAAGATATACAACGTACTTGGAAGTATGGCCGCATGGAAGAGTGCAGGGTATGAGGTTGTAGAGTGAGCCACCACGATACTTAAATTGAACAGAGGTAATTCCTTTTTATCACAGGATATCCTCATTCACCACATTCTGAGGCTCTCCTTTCAGATACTGTCTGATATTTTCCACGGTAACCGAAGTACATTCATCCAGAGACTCTTCGGAAAGGAATGCTATATGCGGGGTCAATAGCACATTACTCAATTTAAGCAGCGGACTGTTAGAAGAAAGAGGTTCTTCTTCGAACACATCAAGTCCTGCAGCTGCTATGCGTCCCCTTCTAAGAGCATTCAATAAAGCTGTTTCATCCACCACTTCTCCTCTGGAAGTGTTTATAAGTATGGCAGTCGGCTTCATCTTCCGGAGTTCAGCTGCACCTATCATTTTATTTGTAGAAGCTGTTAACGGAACATGCAGCGAGATAACATCAGATTCTTCAAGCAAAGTATCCATATCCACAAATCTGACACCTAACTGTTTTTCCTTTACCGGATTTGGATGTGCTGTGTGGGCCAGTACATCCATCTTGAATCCGTGTGCTATCTCCACCACACGTTTACCAATATTTCCGGTACCTATCACACCCAGGGTTTTACCCATAAGCTGATTGCCTTTATAAGCTCCGCAGATATAATCCTGCCATTCAAATTCACCATCCCTCAATGACATGTCTGCTTCATGTAAACGTCTCAGCAGATTCAGTACCTGGGCAAAAACAAATTCCGCAACTGCATCAAAGGCATACCCCGGTACGTTAGAGACCACTACTCCCTTCTTATTTGCGGCTTTCAGGTCTATATGGTCATATCCGGTTTGCCATACAGCCACCATCTTAAGATTCTCAGCAGCCTCAAAGACCTTAGACGATAATCCGTATCTGCCAATAATGACAATAACGGCATCATGCACTCTTTCAATAAGTTCATCATCTGAAGAAGGCCATGTGTCATAAACCTTAAGTTCACCCATCTTTGCCAGTTCTTCATGATATTCAAGATGCAAAACAACAGGATCTGCAACGACTATCTTCATAATATTCACTCCCCCTTACTTTTATATGGTTATTGACTATTTTGATTTTTCTGTTACTATCTTTCAGCCCTCACACCACTTTCCATAATCTCCAGCACCTCATCATCGGAAACATCATACCAGTTCATGTAAACCTGTGCAACCGCCCTGAAATCCGGAGGTGTTTCCAGAACAATAATTTCATCCACTATCTTTCCGATATCATCAACAACTTCTTTTCCTGCAACCGGTACAGCTACTACAATTTTACCTGCATTCCTTTTTTTGCACAGCATAATGGAAGCACGCATAGTAGAACCCATTGCAAGACCGTCATCTACCAGTATAACAGTACTTCCTGAGATATCCGGCAGAGATTTTCCTTTTCTCAAGGTCTGGATCCTGCGAAGGATCTCTTCACTCTGCTCATCCATTATCCTGTCTATCTGTTGCTGGGATAACCACATAGCTGCATTGCTGAAAATGAAAACACTCCCATCTTCTGCTATAGCTCCAAAACCTGATTCCGGATTATCAGGAAATGGTAATTTCCTTGTGATCAGAAGCGAGAAGGAACTGTGCAGATACCTGGCAACCTCACAGGCAACTTCCACACCTCCCCGTGGAATGGCCAGCACCAGTACATCCTGATCTTTATACTTTTCCAGCTTGAGGGCAAGTTTTTCACCTGCATCCTTTCTGTCCCTGAAAATCATTTCATCACCCTGAAATCAGTAGACCTTACTTAACTGCCATCTGAAATTTGAACTAAAAATTAAAGGAGAGGTCATCCTGTTACCACGATCTGCCCTGTGGTATGATAGGGATGTACCGTACACATATAGTTATACGTACCCGCTCTGTTGAATGTGAAATTATACATATCTCCTTCCAGAAGGACAGGTGACCTGAAAGATCCACCATAGATGGCATGGGCCGCAGAATCCCTGTTAGTCCATCTTACTGTGTCACCTATACCGATTGTTACGGAATCCGGCTTAAAGGTCTGATCAATAATCTCCACATCGACAACATCAAAAGGAGTATCTCCGATGTAACTGGTGTAAATATAATCATTTTTAGCTTCAATGGAGTGACAGTCCAGACAGGATTCAACCATTCCTTCTATTATTATCTCGCCTTCAGGCTTATAGGCTGCCCAGAACCAGTCATTGTGTTCGGGGTCATATCCCGCTGCTTTGTATCTGACCCCGATCTCCCGTAATTCCCCTTCTGCATCATAGCTTTCTCTTACTATCAGGCTACCATAAGGCAGTTCACCTCCACGGTTACGGATTGCAGGAACTGCATTATCGGAAACGTATGTTGAAAGCAAAGGACCATGTATACTTGTGCTGGCATATATTTCATCCTTCAGCGGCCATGTATCCCAGTTCCGATAGTTATTCTCCTCTGTAATATAGGCATATACATCTTCACCATTGGTATCGGGAAGATCAGATACTACAGGTTCAGAATCTTTCTCTTCATCTTCCGGAGATGTTTCAGAAACTTCAGTATCCGGACCAACATCATCAGTATCTTCAGAAGTGTCACTGCAACCTATTGCTGAAAATGCCATGATAAGAACTAAAAAAATTATAATTCCGCGTTTCATAATAACCCCATTAATAGTATTTAATGACTCAATAGAAATAGTTTTATGTTACTGGCCAGGAGAAAACAAATGAAAACCGGAATTATAGTGTTGCTTTACGACTATAAACGGATCCAGAATAAGAAAAACTCCTGCACAGCACATTTAAAGTAGAAAATGATATGTGTAATCACAAGAGGAGTAGTGTTATGGCAATTAAATGTGCTTTATCCGAGGATTTGCCTGTTGATGAATATCTCATAACTGAAGAGCCTTACTACGTACCTGTGGGTAACGAAGTTGAAGTATTTATGGCTGCATACAGGAACCTGTTGCCGGTCAATCTGAAAGGACCCACTGGGTGTGGGAAAACACGTTTCATGGAGTACATGGCCTGGAAATTAGAAAGGCCTCTGATAACAATCGCCTGTCATGAGGATCTCACCGCAACCGATCTTGTGGGACGTTTTCTGATTAAAGGAGAGGAGGTTGAATGGAGTGACGGACCACTCACCAAAGCTGTCAGGAGCGGAGCTATCTGCTACCTCGACGAAGTGGTTGAAGCCAGAAAGGATACTATAGTTGTCATTCACCCGCTGACCGATGACAGGCGTATAATCCCCATCGATAAACTTGGTATAGTTGTCAAAGCACCGGATGAGTTCATGCTAACAGTTTCCTACAACCCCGGTTACCAGAGCATTGTCAAGGATATGAAACAGAGCACAAGACAGAGATTTGTAGCTATTGATTTTGACTATCCACCTGCAGAACTTGAAAAGCAGATCGTGGCACACGAGAGCCATGTAGATAAAAAGGTTGCAGGGAGTCTGGTTGATATAGGACAGAGTATCAGGAACTTCAAGCATCACGGACTGGAGGAAGGAGTCAGTACACGTCTTCTTATATATGCCGGTAAACTGATCCAGGAAGGTATCGAAGCGAAAGAAGCCTGCAGGATAGCAATGGCAAAACCCATAACAGATAACCCCGACCTCCAGAAAAGTATCGATGAGATCATTGCCGCCATTATGGAATAAGTACGGGAGTGAATGAGTACGCCTGCAGAAGACATAAACAGGCAGAAGTATGTCAATGTGGAAAAATCAAGAGAGATTATATCCTCTTATTTTCCTGCACTTGAAAGCTCCGTTGTCTCAGGAATTGCCCCCGGATTCACCGGACTTAACAACGAAGAACTGGAGATCATACTTCATGCGGGAAAAGGTGCATTAAGGCGCGGCATCAGAGTCCTGATCGCCTATCTCGGAGACGCACCGCATGTCTACAAAACCCTTGGAAAAGACGAATTTGAGAACTGGCTTATCCTTGCAAAAAGGATCTCAAAACTAAGTGTATCCTGCTGTGAAGGATTTTTTGACTCCTCATTGCCTATTATAGAAAAAAGAGGACTGGCTCTTCTTGAGGAATGGACGAACACAGGCATAGCCCTGTCAGATCAAAACAAATGGATAGCAATTGCCTATTTCAAACATACCGGTAAAGTAACTATATCCGCAAAGCCAGAGCTTTTTCATGAGCTTGTGAAAAAAGGAAGAGAACTGGGTGAACTGAACGTAAAGGTTTCAGAGGCCTATTTTGAAAAACTACTTTCAATTCATTATTTGCTGACTCGGGATGAGTTCATATTACTTCACAGTATAACAAAAAAAATGATCAACATTCACTGGCTCACTGCAATTGAACTCATTAACCTCGTTGAAAAAAAACTTCCTCCGGTTCCGCAGAGCAGAATAAAAGAACTGCTTGTTTCAATGGAAAAGCTGCTTGATTTCGGTGAATTGACGGCAATGGCTCTGTTCAGAAACGCAGGATCAATTACACAAAAAACCGATGAAAAAGATTTTCAGAATCTCATGGAAATTGCCACCGACCTCGCAGGTACCGACACTAAGAGCTCAAAATTATTCCTGGACATGATTCCGCAATATCTTGATGAGCTGGACCTCGAAGAAGTCAGAGAATGGATAGATAAAGGAATATACTCATTCACCGATAATAAAATTGCATTAAGAGCATTTGTTCCTGCAAGTGCTGAACTTGCAAAACACATGGAAAAAACGGACAGGAATATCAGATCGGTACTCATAGATAATGGTATCAGACTGGCAGATATTCAACCTGAATGTGTTGAAAGCTATTTTGAGAATGCTTCTGATGCTTACGATATGCTGTCAACTGAGATGTTTGAGGAATGGGTTGGTACCGGTGAAGGAATAGCGATACAGGATCCAGATTCTGCTTCAGCTTATTATGAAAATTCCCTTCGGGTTTTAAACAAGATCTTACCGGAAAATCGCGCTGAAATATTCAGAATTGCAAACATGCTTCTTTCAAAAGAAAGTGCTCTTACAGCTTCTTTCTTTGCTAACCTTGGTTCTTTTCTAAAAACAAACAGTGTAGAGAATGCAGTGTTCTGGGCGAATACAGGACTGAAAGTTTACCCGAAGGACAGGAAACTGGCATTTGAGTTCTTTGAAAACTCTCCTTCGTTACTGGAAAAAATGGATATTGAAGAGCTTGAAACGTGGACTCTCAAAGGGATAGAGACAGCTAAAGAGCTCAAAAATGCCGGAAAAGCCTATTTTGCACTGGAATCCAGAAGCTCCATTGAGATGGCTGAAAAATTCACAGGTGCGATTTCCCTGAAAAATGTTGCAAATGTACTGAGATATTATGCACTTGGACTTTCAGGCAACAATTTCGTAATACGCTCCATGGCATCACTGCCGCTTCAATTCGATGCACAGCAAATGAATCCGATCATAGCAGGCAATACAATCTATCTCGCACCTAGAATGCGGATATATGAAAATGAAGAGGATAATTTCAGGATATACAAACTCAGTGTTATGCATGAAGTAGGCCATGAAAAGTTCAGTTCATCGGATATCCCGCTGGAACAGGCACATGAGATAATTGAAAAGATCAAGCGGAAATATCCTTTACCTGAAAGAGAAAACTCACTCCCTGAAAAAGAACAGAACACTGAAACAATTAATTTAATCGATATACTCTCACTTTTTCCAAATCCAACGATTGCTGCAACTATAACCGGTCTCCTGGAAGATGCACGCGTGGAGTATATGATAATGAACACCTACAGAGGAGTCCGGTCCGAACTTGAAGAAATCAGAAATAAAATGCTTTTTATGAGACCGGGACCTGAAAAGGGAATTAATGAGTTTATGGAAGGACTGCTCCGTATATCCACAGGACATGCGCCTGTGGTTGAAACTGACGAATCCATTAAAATAATGCTGAAAAAAGTAAACAATCTTATGGACGGAATATTCCAAAGAGATTCAGATACGTTTACTTCCCTGGAACTTGCTTTTGATATCTATATCATACTTGACAGTTATTCAGGGCCTCTGGAACAGATAGAATACAATATGCTGAAAAATCTGACATATCGTGGGATGGACATCGGTGCAACAGGTCCCACTGATCCTATGATGACAAAACCTTATGAGAATGTCATCAAGAATTTTATACCCGAAACCGAGTCAGATCTCACAGCCGATGAAGAAAGACCCAAAGAACAGGCCACTAAAAGGCCAACAAAGGCTCTTGATAAGAACTGGAAAATGCTTGGCAGCTACAGATATGATGAATGGGACAGTAATATCAACGATTACAGGGTTGAATGGAGCACTGTAAACGAAATTGAACCTGTGGGAGGGAACACATCCTACTATAACAGGGCGCTTGAACGTTACGGTAATGAAATATCGCTCTTAAAGAGCACTTTCACCCTGATGAAACCAGAAGATTTTCGAAAGATGAAAGAGCAGAACGATGGAACCGAGATAGATATAGATGCATTCACCGAATCACTGATCGCTAAAAAATGTGGTCTCAACTCTGATGACGGATTGTACATAAGGTGGGATAAGCACGAGAGGGATGTTGCAACTCTTTTTCTCATTGATGTCAGTGCTTCAACACGTAAAATACTCGGTTCAGACGGCAGGAGCATACTTGATGTTGAAAAAGATTCTCTTATAATTATGAGCCAGGCACTTGAAAGCATCGGGGACAAGTATGCTATATACGCATTTTCCGGAAAAAGCAGAGAAGATGTTGAGTACTTTGTGATCAAGGATTTCGATGAAGATCAGTCAGACACCGTGGCACGCAGAATAAGTATCCTTGAACCCGCTTCCAATACGCGTCTCGGACCTGCGATCCGTCATTCCATTAAGAAACTGGAACAGGCCCGTGCAAGAACAAAAATGCTTATACTACTATCCGACGGAGAACCCTACGACAGGTCCAGAGGAGAGGATTCTTATCAGGGAGACCTCGCACAGGAAGACACAAGAATTGCCATAGAAGAAGGAAGAACAAAGGGAATGCACTTTTTCTGCATTACCGTTGATATGAATCCGGGCGATTACCTTGACAACATATTTTCAGATGTGGGATATACGATCATAGATGATGCGCTGGCCCTTCCTGAAATGCTTCCGTTGTTGTACAGAAGATTGACAACATAAAACTGCAAAATAAATGCCTATCTGACAAGAATTTGTAAATTGACAGCAGCATCCCGAACATATCAAAATATAATGGTCCATCCGGAACGGACCTGTCTTCCAGAATATCTTACCTCGTGCAACAATCTGTCGTTATCATCATACAGTTTTATCTGACCTCCTCTGTTAGAAAGGATCACACCTTTGCCTGAAAGACGCAGGCAAACACCAGATCCGGAACTGATCTCACCTTTTAGCAATGACTTTCTTCCCGGGCCGTCGCAGATGTACCAGCCGTCAAGATCAATATCTTCAGATGAAGCATTGAATATGGTTATAGCTTCTTTACCGGCATCCACTCCTTCAGGATCTACAAGAGCCCCTATTATTTTAACAGAGCCTGGAGGAACTATAGTCTTTGAGATAACTTCTTCTTCAAGGCTTTCATGAGATGCGGAAGATATACAATGACCTGTCAGATCATCCGTATTGAAACACTGTGACTGGAATGCAAGGAAAATCGCTACCCATCTATTCTCTTCAGACATATGGATCAGCAGGCCGCCGTCCTGATACGGAGCATCATCACTTTTCCATTTTTTAGAATTACCCTGGTTCATATGAACATCATGAATACCGCTTCCCGGTCTGAAACCGAAAAAACTGTCCGGAAGAAAACTTTCAGGGCCCCACCTTTCACCGAAAGCATATATCATGCCACCAGCCATGCCGGAAGCCTTTTTCACATATTTTTCAATTAGTTCATTAAGGTCGTTGGAAGGACCCGGGATATCACTTTTCAAAGGCACCATCTTTGAAGTATCGAACAGACCACCACGGACATAATCAAGTTTTATGTTCCTTGAAGTATTATCGAGTCTTTTAAATCCCATATCGAGATGGTCAAGTTTTTCTGTCATTTCATGACTGAAATTATCATCCACAAAATAAAGCAGATCAGAAGGTGGTACTTTTGAATTTACGTTAACAGCAACACGGTGTTCATACCTGCCATCATGCACAAGTATCTGATAGTGAGAACTTTTTCCTTTTCCCATTTTACAGTCTTTAGGTTTACCTTTTAAAATGCCATAGTTTTCCAGAGACATGATAAAACTTACTCTGTGTCTGAATTAAAGCTTTTCTGTATGGAGTCGTTAGATCAACTGAAATGTACTGAGTTGCAATTGACCTTCATTTCAGAAAATGCATTTTCAATCTTCACAAGAGGATATTCTTCCGAATAAAAGAGATGAGAAGAACATTTGCAATCTCCTGAACCAAAGTTCCTTATGGAACCTGTACTGACAGAATTGATTTTCTCTGCAAGTGAGCATTCGATATTCCTGTCTGTAAAAACATATGCAACATCTGTCAGTTCAAATAATGAAGAAACTGAAAGATAATCCACATGCCATCTGGGTTTTTTATCCTTGGTTAAAGAAAGCATTACATGGCGTTTCAGTCTTTTAAGGCCACCTGATCCCAGAGCCGAACCCACATATATATGGTAACCATGCCTGAATTCCAGATCTTTAAGTCTGCCTGCATCAATAGTACAGTATGTATTGGAGAATATCAGACAATAAACACCTTTTCCGGAGATTTCAGGAAAATCCGATTTTCTGATCTTAAATATGGCAGGCATGTCTGACCAGAGTGACCTATAATGCATATGGAGCTATTACAAAGAAAACATTAAATCATTTCCTGTTAAATTTCCATTGATAAGTATGACAGAAGAAACAACAGAAGATAAAAAGAAGGCAAAAAATGTAAAGGGATTCCAGCCAAGAGCTGTAACTTATTCAAAGAGGATCAATGAAGACTTTTCAGAAGCTGTTGCAGGATTTTACAGCTCTGTATGGGCAGAAAGGGAAGGAGGACTTTCAAAAAAGAATAAACATTTGCTAGTTTTTGCCATTGCCTGTTCCAGCCAGAAAACAAAAAGTGCTGTCAAGATACTTCAGAGACTTAAAAAATACGGGGCTACCGCCCAGGAAGTCAAAGATGTTATGATGATAGCAGCATGGACCAGCGGAATACAGAATTTTACCAATCTCAGTCCCAAAATACTTGAAGAAATGGAGAGACTGGGCTTCGAATGATAATACATTTTTAGCTCAGTATATAGAGAGGGAGAAGAAAACGGATCAGGACATATATCTGGATCAACATGATCAGAGGCATCCCTATCTTAAATTCAGGGTGCTTTGTCTTATGACGGAAAATATACATTCCAGCAATGGAACCGATACTACCTCCGGCAATGGCACTCATAAAAAGAGTTCTTTCTGAAATCCTGAATTCACTCTTTTTTGCTTTTCTTTTATCTATACCCATAAGAGCGAACGCTACTATATTCATCAGCAGCAAATACATAAAGAATATAAACCTTGTGTCCATAGCTTTTATTTCACCATATACCGTATAAATATTTCCGGAATAAGATTTGTAACCCATAAAAAAACATTGTCGGGAAAATTGATACTACATTTTAGAATAAGAATAGAACGGGTGGTAATACATGGAAAAGCGTATGAAAAAATGGCTTCTTTTTATCACAATAATCATGCTTGCAGGTGTGCTTGTTAGCGGATGTACTGATAATGCAGAAGATGCAGGTATGGAAGGAGAACAGGGAGAAGAAACTGACTCAATGGAAGAGATGGAAGAAGATTCCGGATCTGTAGGTGAAGGGCAGGATTATGCTATACGAATGGAATATTATGGCGCAATGAAACCCTCAGAGATTGAAATAAACAGAGGGGATACTCTTGCCTGGAGAAACTACAAGCCACAGGGAACATATACACTGCTCAGTGATGATGGGCTTTTTGAAGATCAGGAAATGGATTCAAACGATGCATTCTCCTACACATTCACCGAAAGCGGAACCTATACTTTCAGTGTAAAGGATGTCCCTGACATGACACTTACAGTTACTGTCAAATGAATTTTAGCTAACATATAAGTATCATATACGTTTGCAGATAAGTTTGAAGCTCAAGGGCTTCAAACAATTATTCAACGACTTTTATTCTTCTTTTTTAAGATCCAGTGAAATGGAATTCATACAGTATCGCTTACCGGTTGGTGCGGGGCCATCATCAAAAACATGTCCCAGATGACTGCCACATCGGCTGCAGACAACCTCGGTCCTCTCCATGAAATGACTGTGATCCGGTTTGAGCGTAACTTTATCTTCTGACAGAGGCTCAAAAAAGCTTGGCCAGCCAGTACCGGAATCATATTTAGCATCTGAACTGAAAAGCTCCTGTCCGCATGCGGCACACCTGTATATTCCTTTCTCTTTATTTGCGTAGTATTTTCCGGTAAATGGTGCTTCAGTACCTTTTTGCCGCAACACTATATACTGGTCCCTGCTCAGTATCTCTTTCCACTGTTCTTCAGACTTATTGATAGTTTCTGCCATTTTTAACTCCCGAAAAAGAGTGGGTGGTTTGACATATATACATGACGTGCTGACCAGAGCATAAATATACCACCAATAATAATAAAAAAGTATAGATAATTATAAATATTATTTAAGAGATATTTAATAACATTGAACTACAAATTGTAATAGGGGAACAGTTCAATTAATTCGGGTTAAAATAAGGGGCAATAAAATGTCGGATTGGATCACATACTATGAAGACAACAGACAAAGTGCACTGGAGAAAATAAAGAACATGGCACTTTCCACAAAATACAGGCAACAACTGAATTGCTGGGTCAATACATACCTGGATCCGTTCTCAGTTGCACGCACAATATCTGTGGAAAGGTTTGAAGATCCTGATCCTTTTTCCAAAATACGTGTAGAAGCTGAAAAGGATCTGGAATTCACTGTGCTTTGTGCAAATAAAAATGACAGGAAAAGCAGTGAAATAATTTTTTTTGAAAGCAACCTCCTGCTTTTGTTCAACCTGATGCTGAGACACATAAGGACAGCGTAAAAAAAGATGCAGAGATATCTGCAGTTTATCTGAAGATATCCTTTCTTTTTCAATAAGAGGAATTTATGATAAAAATACAATGCATTTAAAAACAATCGAAACGTTTCTGAATTTATGTCATACGAGAACGGACCTCTTATACTTATGATACTTGACGGCTGGGGGTACACAACCGAAGAGGAGGGAAATGCGGTCATGGCTGCAAATACACAGATACTTGATTCCCTTCTGGAGAAATATCCATCCTGCTTACTGGAAGTTTCAGGAAAAGGCGTCGGGCTGCCTGAAGGACAGATGGGGAACTCTGAAGTGGGACACCTCAACATCGGTGCCGGCAGAATTGTCTACCAGGACTTTACACGTATCAACAAAGCCATATACGACGGTTCTTTTTTCGAAAACCGGGTATTACTTGAGGCCATGAAAAATGTGAAGGAAAATGACTCCTCGCTGCATTTGATGGGACTCTTTTCATATGGCGGAGTACACAGTCACATGGATCACATGAGAGCTCTTGTTGAAATGGCAAAAAAAGAAGGACTTGAGAAAGTTTACATTCATGCATTCCTTGATGGCCGGGATGTTCCGCCTCAGACAGCCCTTGAAGACATGAAGGATCATGAAGAGTTCTGCAAAAGCACAGGTATAGTAAAAACAGCAACCATCAGCGGTAGATACTATGCAATGGACCGCGATAAACGCTGGAAACGTACTGAACTTGCGTATGATGCAATAACACTTGGAGAAGGAATTCTTGCTGATGATGCGGTTTCAGCAATAAGCCAGGCATACGAAAGAGGCGAAAATGATGAATTTGTCAGACCAACCGTTATCACTGGAGAAGATGGCAGGCCTGTGGCAACAGTAAAAAACGGTGATTCGGTTATTTTCTATAATTTCCGACCTGACAGAGCAAGACAGATGACATACGCATTTGTCAAAGACGATTTTGATGGTTTTGAAAGAAAAGCCAATCCAGACGTCCATTATGTCTGCATGGCAGAATACGACGAAAATCTAGATGTTCCGATCGCATTTCCACCTGAGACCATAAAAAACACGCTGGGAGAAGTGCTTAGTAATAACAATAAAAATCAACTCCGTATAGCCGAAACTGAGAAATACGCACATGTCACCTTTTTCTTCAACGGTGGCGTGGAAAAAGAAAACGAAGGTGAGGAAAGATGCCTCATACCGTCACCTGATGTTGCCACTTACGACCTTAAACCTGAAATGAGTGCCTATGAGGTAACTGAAGAACTCTTAAAGAGAATAAATTCCGGCAAGTATGATGTCATAATTCTCAATTTTGCCAACATGGATATGGTTGGCCACACAGGTATAATGGATGCAGCCATCAAAGCTGTTGAGGCTGTGGATGAATGTGTCGGAAAGATAATTGATGCAATTATCGAAAACAAAGGAGCTGCCCTTATCACCGCAGATCACGGCAACGCTGAAAAGATGATCGATTACAATACCGGAAAGCCTCACACTGCCCATACGTCCAATCCGGTAAGATGTATTCTGGTTAACGGGGACGAAAGTATTGCACTGAATAAAGGCAGGCTTTCAGATCTTGCCCCTACCTTGCTTGAGATAATAGGTATAGAAAAACCTGCAGAGATGACAGGTGTCTCACTTATCAGAAGAAA
The DNA here is from genome assembly GCA_021767785.1 of Methanolobus sp. GTDB lineage: Archaea > Halobacteriota > Methanosarcinia > Methanosarcinales > Methanosarcinaceae > Methanolobus. Next base: position 791 of record JAASSR010000060.1, on the reverse strand, counting down.
TAACTGAAGATGGGGGAATATCAGAACCATCTGTCAAGTTTGCTCTGCCCGCTTCCTGATGAAGCTTCGAGACGTTCCAGAGCCTTTTTAACCCGGTTCTCAGAGAAATCGTGTTCATTGCAGAGCAAAGAGATTACTGCTTCTGAATTGGGTTTGTTCCATTTCAGAGAATAATCATCTGTCACAGGTGGTGAGTGGAAGAACTCCCTGATGTCTTCAAGATTTGGAATCTTGAGTTCTTTTACTTCCAGAACCTTTTCAAGGGAACCGTGCTCCTTTATTAGTTTAAGAGCAGTCCTGGGACCCACACCTTCAATGCCCTCGTTGTAATCAGTACCCACACAGAGAGCTATATCGATAAGTTGTGAATGACTTATACCAAGTCCATCCAGATTGGCTTTAAGATCGATGGTTTCAGGTTTCACATCCACATAGATGTTCTTCTTTGGTAGTTTTCTTTTACCTGAGACGGTGAGATTCCTTACAACATAAGGAGAACCGAAAAGCAACGAATCATAGTCCTGTGATGCTATTTTATCCGCATCTCCTTTTTTGACCATATAAGCTGCCTGAGCCTCCCCTTCCGAAGGTGCATCAACAAAAGGAATGCCCATTGCTTCAAGCAGTTTTTTTGAATCGTCTACTATGGTGGCATCAACTCTCGAGGATGCCTGTGCATATTTATATGCTTCTTCAGCAAGTCCTTTTTCCTTGGCCTCAGCCCACCTGGCCTTTGCATTTTCACGGGCATCTGTGCGTTTTTGAATAGTGGATGATTTCCACTCAGGCGG
>JAASSR010000140.1 GCA_021767785.1 Methanolobus sp. | reverse complement strand
TTTTTTCCCATCAATATAAGTAAGCTTATCAGGTATGTTATCTTCGAATGATGCCTCGATATCCCTGTCTCCGTCGTTGATAATTCTTATTAGGACACTTATATTCTCTCCTGCAAGCATATAGCTGGAACTGAGTTCTTTTTTCACAACTACCTTTGAACCACTCACATGAAATGTTCTGGTTATTGCTTCGGATTCAAGTGTGTAGGTCTTACCTTCATGTTTCCAGATGACGCTGGCAGGGCCGAATGTAAAATCTCCCGGTTCTGTAGGGGAGGCAAAATATTCTATCGTTCTGCTTGCTTCAGGGTCAAGTAATAATGCCCATTCAGTACTGTCAAGATCTGCGGGTATAAACGATTTTGGTAGATCATCTTTAACGTTAACAGCAGTCTGATGATCTGCTTTATTATTCAGTGTAATCAATATTTTGAAATATTGTTCGGTTCCGAATTCAGGATTCTCGGATATCTTCTCCTTACGCTCAATTCCTTTTTTAATGGATATGTATGAATTCACATTTACATCTAAGCTCTTCTCACCATGGAATTCCCTACCTTGGTAGTCATATCCCCTGACCTTTGAAGTGATAGTTATATTCCTGTCCAGAGGTTCCATATCAGGCTTGACCTTTATCTGGAATTTTTTCATTTTACCGGGATCCAGGATCGAATGCTGCTGTGTTGGAAGCTCAATTTCACCTTCTTTACATTCTGTTGTCAGTATTATCCCATGTAATGGTATCGTTCCTGTATTTGTGATGATCAGTTCATACTCAAGAAGCTCCCCTGGATCGTAATTGTCCTGCAGATTAGCTGTGTTGATCTCTATATTAGGCGATCCGGGTTTCATTGTCTCGATTAAGACTTCCTGGGTATCTTTTTTTATATAGATAACATTGATCATAAATTCATCAGAGAATTTTTCGTAATCTCCGCTTTTATAGGTCTTTTCTGTCACATTCCCTTCATGTTCAACTTTTATTACAGCTCCGTTCTCTTCAATATCCAGGAGACTGATCCTGTAGTTGTGCCCTGTGAGAGTGTCACCTGTTTTGAATGCGGTCTTTGGAATGTCAGTTATCCATACAAGCTCTGATTTTTGTTTGTATATTTCCAGACTTACCTTGTCCTGAGTGAGATCAATAACATTTATTCTGAGCTCATTGTCGTATATATGCTCGCTGTTCAATTCAGTGTCAGCCTTAAATGCTTCTTTGAACACGGAATTCCTGTATATCAGGATGGTTGCTGTGGGTTCACTGACTGTATGGATCTCATGTATCTTTACTGTGAATCCTTCAAGGTAAGCTCTCTCATTGATTCCCAGTTCGTAGGATCCCTGAAATATCCATATGTTCTCTTCTCTTATTCCCGCACCATTTGCTGGATTTATGAGAATTATCAGTATAATGCTCAGAAAAAACAGCTTTTTTATAGGCATCAATATCATATATGTATTTTTATGTTTTAAATGTTATCTGGATTCCGTTTAACAGTAAGGATCATTGAACCATAAAGAGCAACGGCCACAAGAGTGTAAATTCCAACCCATGTCCAGCTTTCCAGTGCCCCGATACTTTCAATTGAGAGGCGTGTTACCAGGTTCAGTGGGGAATTCGTGAACAAGTAGGAGGACATGAACAGGAAGATAAGTATAAGTGAGTACATTAGCTGTGCAACTCCTCTTTCTCTGAAAAGGACTGCAATTATGGTACTTGCAATCACCAGAATGAAAGCAATAAGCGTCACAACCAGCAGTATCTGTAAAGGATTCTGTATGTGTATTCTGTTCATGGAAAGCAGCAGCATCCAGATCAGAGATTGTACTGGTACTATCAATGTTGCCATTATTGCTTTTCCGCTTATGACCTCAAGTATGGATGCCGGAGAAACAAGAAGAAGGTCCATTGTCTTGCGCTCATATTCCTCGGTAATGAAATCGATTATCAACCCACCTGATATGAATGCAGGTGTAAATACCAGTAATGGCAGAAGTGCCACATAGACGAACTCGAAATATGTTGACGAGGTTCTTATACCTCTTTCAATGATATTGAATTCTATAGGAGAATAACCCGACAGTCTCTGTGTTCTTACATCCCTGACACTTTGTTCATATTTTTCAAGTGGTTCCTTCAGCTGGAGTGAAACAACAGTTGCTTTGATTTCCGATTCAGGCAGGTATATGTCTACATTCAGCAGATCAGTTCCTTCGGCGGAACCCAGCGGAGTTACTACTATGGCATCGATCTTGCGGTCAAAGAAATCTGAATATGCAGGTATGAAATCGTCGTAAATAGAAGTGCGCACATTATTCTCTTTCAATATGGTGTAAAGCTCATCCTCCTCTGTACCAACAACTCCAATGGATATGCCTTCCATTTCCACTTCTCCGAGGGAAGTGGGATCATAAAAAGATGTAAGCCCTATTACAAGGAAGGTAGAGAATGATGCTATGAAAAGCTGGATCACTATGGCGAGTATGAATGTCTTTTCCCGCATAAGTTCCTTGAATTCTTTTTTAGCCACCGTTTTCATTTTGCGGCATGAATCTGTGCGTTTACTCAAAAGAACAACTCCCTGAGGATGATTATGTTATATGCACTGTGGAAAAGGGTTGCAAGCACTACGGCAATTATATAGGATGCCGGTCCCTTTTTGTACATGACCAGTGAACTGATCAGTACTGTTGTGATATGCAGGAACAATGGTATCAAAAGCAATGCACCCATGGTCATAACCGAACCAAATGCAGAGCTTGCAATAGGCGAAAGTGTAAGTACGGCAACTGCCTTTTCTCCAACGAAGAATCCCGAACCTGAAAGTATTGAATATTTGATGGCATTTTTGAAGTTAATGTCAGCGATCTTTCTTTTGAACAGGGTGTAAATGCCTATTGATTTGACTATTTCTTCCGCCATTGCGGAAAGAAGTATCATGGCAAGTATAGAATACGGCACAGGTAGATTGAAAAGCATTACTATGAGCATCAGCTGTATCATATATACGAATGGAATGAAAATGATACTGAGAAAGAAAACAGATCCGTAGCGATGTGACAGGAAAACATCAAAGCAGTCAATTATCTTTGAAACGATTGTCTTTTGTGTGAACAGGTCCTCTTCTCTGAAAATAAAAGTTCCGAACGCATAGACTGAGATCGCTACAAAATAGAACGGAAGTGTAGAGAACAGATATGTGTTCTTGAGCACTGTCTCACCTTCTATGAGCCTGACTACCAACGTTATTGGTGAAATGGAACTAATGGCGTGGATGTTTGCAAACATCGCAGGGAAGAACAGGTATCCTGATATTACCACTGAAAGAAATACACTGGCAAATGTAAGTTCCTTGAAACTCCTTGAAAGAATTGCACTGTAGAATGAAAGTGCAAAGAAGAGCAGAACTACCGGCAGTATTGCAGCAAGTATGAGCAGAGTAGCTTTTAGATCTTCAATGCTTGAAGGTATTCCGATTATGTAAAAAGTGATGGCTGTCTGGATCAGCATCGTTACCAGAATGTATGGCAATGTTTTACCTATGACCACGTCTCTTCCGCGAAGTGGTGCTATAAGTACGAGTTCTCCCTTCCTGTTGGTACGTTCGTCCATAAGACTGGTGGAATAGAATTGTGAAATGAAGTATATGGGGAATATGAAAAGGAACGCATAAAGTATTGCTGTGAAAGGTATAGGCGGTGAAAAGTTGGAAGGTGTGGAAATCGTCTGCTTCTCAAAGAATGTTTTTCCTTCCATGGCATCAAGTGCCGCTATTTCATCAGGTGATATATCAGATGAGCCTGCTTTTAAGGATCCGCTTTTTCCTGATACTGTGTCGGAATTGCTCATACCGGGTACATTTTCCAGTCCAGCAGTTCCGTTTGTACTTTCTGCTATGCTTTCAACGTTTTCTTCAGCTCCGGCAAGCTGGAAGTTCTGTGGTCTTTCCAGGTCATGTACCGTAACCCATACAGGATGGCTGTTATTGACATCATTGTAGGAGCTGAGAACTATCTCACGGTATGTTTTGAAGGTATTTTCCAGTGCATCTCCGGCC
>JAASSR010000139.1 GCA_021767785.1 Methanolobus sp. | reverse complement strand
TGCCGGCAGAAGCAGCTGCTGAAGAAACAGCTTCAACTCCGATAAAACCAGGTGAATCTACTATTTCCATTTCAGTACAGGTTACCTATCTTATAGAGTAGATGTGAACACAGCTCTTATCTATAATTTAGATTATTTTCCTTTTTTTTATGTAAAATGTTTTTTACATGGATAAATAGAGGTTGAAATCAATTTAAACTCATTTTTGAATTTAATACTAATAAGAATCATCTATAAATAGTTAAAACACCATTAAGCTTTAATTATCAAGTATTAATCAGATTTAATGTATATATACTCATTTTTGAGCTTACAATATTCTATTAATGCTTTTTTTACTAAAATAAGGATCTAATATGAGAAAAATTAAATATGAATTCCCTTTAGATGATTTCATCTCCAAAGAAGATTTTAACAGGATCAAAGAGTTTGCAAAAGACAAAGAACCACCTTTCCTGATCGTAGATCTGAAAAAGATCGAAAAAATGTATGATGAACTAACTAGGAACATGCCGTTCGTGAAGATATATTATGCAATGAAAGCAAATCCCCTTGATGAAGTTATAGTTACCCTTAAGAATAAAGGTTCTAATTTTGATGCAGCCACTGTGTATGAAATAGAGCAACTTATCAGGCTTGGTGTCTCACCTGAAAGGATCAGTTATGGCAATACCATAAAAAAGGAAAAAGATATTGAATATGCATATTCCAGAGGAATACGGCTTTTTGTTACTGATTCTGAGAGCGATCTGAAAAAAATTGCAAAACATGCACCAGGCTCCCGCGTATTTTTTCGCTTGCTTACTGAAAGCGATGGAGCAGATTGGCCACTCTCAAGAAAATTCGGTGCTCATCCTGACGTAATCTATGAACTAATACTGCAGGCAACTGACCTTGGTCTTGAACCTTATGGACTTTCTTTCCATGTAGGATCACAGCAACGTGATATAGGACAATGGGATAACGCACTTTCAAAATGCAAATATCTTTTTGAAGCTGTGGCATTACAGGGTATCAGACTAAAAATGCTGAATCTCGGAGGTGGTTTTCCAGCAAAGTATCTTTCTCCTGCAAATGAACTTGAAACCTATGCACATGAAATTCTCCGTTTTATTGAGGAGGACTTTGGAGAAGAGCACCCTGAGATTATAATCGAACCAGGTCGATCACTTACTGCAGATGCAGGAATTATAGTAACAGAAGTTGTAATGATCTCCAAAAAATCGAAATTGAATCAGTACAAATGGGTATATCTTGATATCGGAAAATTCGGAGGACTTATTGAGACCCTAAATGAAAGCATTAAATATCCGATATATTCCGAAAGCAAAGGATATGAAGAAGAGGCCATTATTGCCGGACCAACATGTGACAGTATGGATATTCTGTATGAAGACCACAAATATGTATTCCCCGATACGCTGGCTGAGGGTGAACATCTTTACATCTTTACAACCGGGGCCTATACACAAAGTTATAGTTCCGTAGCTTTTAACGGTTTTCCACCACTAAAAGCATATATAATCTGAGAATCATTCAGGAAAACAGGAAGGAAACTTATTGTTTCCTTTTTGATTATTGGTCAAATCAGGAAACAACCCAGTCGCTATACACATATTCAGAATCTGCATTCGAACCCCATGTCCATATACCGACACGATAGGTTTTTCCGGCAGGAATTTTTAAATTAGCAACGGTGTAGGTCAGGCTTTCATCGACATCCAGATCCTTATCAGTGTCAGTTCGAAGATCATCCCAGACCATATCTTCGGTTGTTGATTCAAGAGTTGTGTAAATAACCACATCTTCCGCAATTGCTGAACCCACATTAGTTACATCAATTTCCAGATCAATATAACTTGCATAATCTGTGTTTTTAGCCGTACCATCGAACTCTACCATTAACTCCGGATGACTATTGGATATGGGAACAACTACAGCTTCCGCATTGACATATTTATCAGGAATGACACCTACGTCCCAGCCTGAATTTGTGGTCTCAAGATAATAGTACCTTGTACCTGCATATTTATAATAACCGCCTTCAAGAGCTTCTTCACTCTTTACGCCTGCAGCCATGTGGTCAGGTAATATTATAAGTGCAACCCCATAATCCATATCATATAGAAGAGAGGCAAGCAGAATAGCGGAATCTTCACAGTCGCCGCCTCCGTGATACAGGGTTTCAAAAGGAAAACGCGGATATTCATCATAGCCTGCAGAGACACTGTCACTGACATAGGGAAGCGATTGAACAAATGCCATTGTTATGTAAGGTATTTCCTCTTCATCATAACCTGCATCAACTGCCAGTTCTCCTATCTGTTTTGTAATCTGGGAGATCAGTTCGTCATCATAGGGATCATTGACAAAATGAGTGAAATCACGGTTACGACTTCTTTCCGAATAGGCGTCATAGGCCTCAGTGTTGTATTGATACTCAACAGTGAATTCTGAATTTGCGTATTCCCATAAATATGATCTTGTAAGGGTTCCGGAACCTATTCTTACATCATTTATCCTATCTTTTCCTTCATATTTTTCGCTTTCAAGAAAGATCTCAGGAAAAACAGTGTAGGTTATATTTACTACAAAACTATTATTCAGTATGCGGTTTACATTAACAGTGTAGATCGTATTCTGCTCTTTTGTATCCTTTATGTGATATGTGTTACCGGTCCTCATTATACGTGTAGTATATTCATTATCGTCTTTTCTGAACGATACATGTATCTTTTCTTCCTGTTTATCGACATCAAGTACTTTTAACGAATAACCATTATCTAATTCCAGTATTTCTGTTCTTTTAAGAGACAAAGTGTGGATATTATCGTCTGATAAAGATTCCTGACCACTTCCATCTGAAACATACTCTGTAGGAGATTCAATATCCGTAATATTTGATGTTTCAGTACTTACCTGATAATTGTCTAAATCAGTAGTTCCGTCTTTGTCAGTGCATCCTGAAGAAAATGTTATAACTAAAAGGATAAGCGATATAAATAGCAATAAAGAGCATGATTTTCTTTGATCCATTATATTAAACCATACATTTTTAAGATATAATCTTATGCCAGCACGATTTTTAATAGTTTTTTTACATTAACAATACTTATTAAACACAAATTTCTTAAATTAAAATATGATCTGGGATCAGTTCCTTTATATGGTAGGTGAGAATACTGCTACTATTACATCCCTTGTTAGCATTATAACGGTAGGGATATGGGGGTTCTATGCTCACCTTTTATACCGCGATTATCGCAACCGGAACCATCCGAGAATACTCATACAGCAAGTGCCGGATTCCAAAGCAAGTTCACGTTGCTTGCTTATAAATATGAGTGAGAAAATATTAAACGTTCCCTGTATATTTGTACTCGGATATGGAGATAATGACAACATATATAATATGGTAGTCAGTGATTACGAACAATTCGCTACTGAGATCCAGACCGGACAGGTAACGCACATAGAGAATATTCAGCAAAGTACTTTATCTCCAGGAGATTTTATATGTCTTGGTCATTTCTCTTCTCTTTTGCAAAAACTGAAAAAAACAGATGATGACCCAATAAATACTTTGGAGATAAGAGTTGTAGCCTTTTTTGGTGCTATGGATGAACCAATAGGTGCTTACAGACGTTTTTCCATAAGATCAAAGTACGATCAATTAATTATTGCACCCGATGAACTAAAAACAAAGCAGATGATATCATTTCTGCAAAAGAGGAAAATTAAAGCCTGGATTTATGATTGCTTAAAAGAAGATTCCGATTAACTAATTTAATCAAAAACAGGGATACAATATTTATTTGGTAGCCCGGCACGGATTCGAACCGAAGTTGCGGGATCCAGAGTCCTGCATGATTGACCACTACACTACCGGGCTACGGTGAATGCAACTCCTTAATTGTAAAGGTTAGATATTAAGATATCGGTTGGAGCACAATTAAAGTCCTTCGGGATTTTCGTTGAGAACAGCTGTCCACCACCATCTTGCCATATCAACAAGGTCTTTGCTGAACTGCCCGGAGAGATGATACTCATTTTTTTTGTTGGAAATAAGACCAGCT
>JAASSR010000059.1 GCA_021767785.1 Methanolobus sp. | reverse complement strand
GTGAATACAAGAACAGCAGCTATAAGACCATCCCTGATTGCCCTTACAGGTGCCTCGAATTCATCTATGTAGGTGCCCGATGCAATGATCCATTCTTTATCCTCATAATAGGCATAGCTCATTGCTTTGTCCCGGCCTTCCCAGTTGTATACGATCTCTCCTTCTTTATTGGCTATCATTTCCTTTGCAAAATCATAGCTGGCAATATTATCTCCTTCTATTTCCGGATGAATTATTACATCACCAGTGGAATCAACCACATACATATAACCTGTTTCACCAAAAGTGATCGTGGACATCTGTTCTTTTATCTTGAGGCGATAAATTTCCTCAGGAATACCAATAGACAGAATGCCAATGGTTTTTCCGCTAGTATCTTTAATAGCTTCATAGCTGGTAAGATAGGGCTCACCAATAACATCAGCACTTCCCTGATATGTCTGGCCTTTGTTTACAACTGAATCATAGACCTCATCAGAAATTCTGCTTCCAAGAGCTCGACTACCATCTGAATTTTCTACGGTTGTCGATATCCTTGTTGCATAACCATTCTGGATCTGAAAAATGCTGACCTCACCACCAACCTGTTTCTGAACATTGTCCACTATATTATTATTGTTGTTTACAACATAATCGTCCCCAAGTACCATCTCTCCTTCAGAGATAATAGGTTCACCATATGAATTGAATACTTCTTCTGCAACGGCCATATTTGTTTCAAGTTGTTCCTGAGCAATTGTGAACACTGAATCTATATATTGCTCTTCCATGAATACCTGTTCATTGAGCCTCTCATACAATTGCTCACGTATTGCATCGGATGTCTGTTCATAAGAAAAAATACCTACAGCTGTTGCTGGCACAATAGTAAGTAGCAAAGCGAATACAATTATTTTTTTACTTATAGTAATGTTTTTCCATTTAGTAGTACTGTTTTTTAAGTTCAAATAACCACATCTTTTTTTGTATGTACAGTAAATTAGCAAACACAAATCAAATATTTGCGATTTTTGTGACGCTGTCCATAGATAACAGTGTATTAAAATAATTATATAATAATTTAAAATATATAAGTTTTAGTAATGTACTGTCAGATATTTGATAAATTTTAGCAATACAATAACACAATATACAATATATACCTTGAATTATACATTAATATAAAAAAGAGATATTTAAATCAATACAATCAACTTGAACAATTTGTTAGTATATGGATACTTGAAATATAACTTTTCGATTCAAAATAATAAAAATAAATATGGTATTATACCAGTATCAAAATATAGAGCCTGTATATACACAAAAAAATCAAACCAGGCCTTTTTCTCTGTAGAACTCATCCCGTGAAGCTACGAATGCCTTTATGTTCTCCAGAGGAGTTCGGGGGGCAATACCACAACCAGGGGCCAATATACCAGTTCCATCCTCTATACACTGTTTTGCTTCTTTTTTTATCTGCCCGGGAGGTTTTGCAAGTAATGTGGAAGCAGGGGATACATTTCCTATAATACATGCCCTGTCTCTGACTATCCGGCTTGCACTGGAAAGATCTGTTTTTTCTTCAATACTTAAGCCTTCAAAACCGGATTGCGCCATTTCATCCATAATTGCAGTGGCATCACCACATATATGCAATATTGAATGTCCATTGAGCCCTGCTATCAGTCTTTTGTATTGAGGAAGAATAAGAGGCTCGAAAAAAGGAGGCGGCAGAAGGTCTGGTCCTGCTTCAGAATCAATGATTACCACTGCGTCAGCTCCATGATCAAACAAAGCGTTTGCATACTCCATGCATACCTCTGTACCAAGATCAAGCAGCTCTTTAAAAATATCAGTTTCAGTTACGCACCATCTGAGATAGTTCTTAATCCCGCAAAGATAGCAGGATATAGCTGCAGGACCCAGGACCCCTGCAACCACAGGTACTTCATCAGGGAACTGCTCTTTAATCAGATATGTGGCTTTCATCATTGTTTGTATCCTGTTGCTCTCAAGCAGTTTTTCCGGTACATAGAAGTTGTTAACATCTTCTTTATTCTTTATCGGATGATCCAGCATATATGGTTGAGTGTCAAGTGACCCTTTGGCAATAGAACATCCAAGAGTTTCAGGCATCACCGTATTGCAAAAAGGATACCTTATAGCTTCAAGCCCTGCGATCTCATGCCCTGCAATGGCAAGAGTAGCCATTTTCTCCGGATCATAGTGAGCTTCAGGCCATTTTGAACCGGTAAGTTCCATAAGCTCCACAAAACCCGTCTGTGTTACAGAGCAGACAGGGACTTTATCCACTTCTTTTCTTTCAAGGGAACGAATGAAACGTTCTTTAAATGTAAGACCTGACAACAGAATACCTCCAAATACTACAGATTCCAGATGTATGATATAGTATGTACTAATATAAGGCTTGTTTTACTGAAAATAATTAATTTAAATTTACCTACAGGAACAAAATAGTGAACTAAAAATCATATTGTATATTGGAAAATTATCCTGGAATATTAAAAAAATAATATTTGCATACAACATTCATCAAAGATTTTTTAAACTCATAAGTACTTCGTGAAGTGAGGTATTAATTATGACAGAACTAGTTAAAAATATAGTAGTGATCATAGCACTAATTGGTATGGTGTTTGTTTCAGGTTGTACTGATACTGTGGAAACATCAGATCCTGTAAGCGCTGACAATGTTTTTCTTGACATTGCACCAGTAACCATAAAAGAATTCCATGAGCAGGACATATCTGTAGTAGTAACCAATAATGCTACTAAGGCAATTGAATCTGTTACTGTTTCAGACCTTGTTCCTTTAACACTTACCGGAACCGCGTCGGTAAACATAGCAGGAAAGGAAGATACAGCTGAGTCCACAATCCTCAATGCAAAGGTAAGTGCTCCTGCATTTGATACAGATGTGAATGGATCTTCAATGACCATAAGTTATCTTTCAGGAGCAGATGAAGAAGGAGCACCTATAGAAAGAACAAAAACAATTCCCGTTAATGTGACACTGCTTCCAGACGTAAAACTACAGTTCCTTGGTTTCGTCGAAGATATGGATTCCCTGCGTACAACTTCATCTGAAAGCTGGGAGCTTGAAGCCGGAGAGAATGCCACTATTTCCTTCTCTGTCAAGAATCACGGACAGAGCACAGTGCCTGCAGAAACACTGAGAGTTGTTGCAGATGTTGACAACAAGCTCATTGCAGATCAGGCTTCAATGAACATAAGCCAGGCAATGGCAAGGAGCGGGACCTCATATACCAAGGGTATGCAAATACCGGTAAAAGAGGATGCTCCTAATGGTGAAACGGATGTTTATGTCAGACTGCTGTATGATGGCCATATAATAGATGAACAGAAGCTCGTATTAAAAGTCAAACTGTAGGCGATAGTATGAAAGTTGTGAGCTTTCTGCTTTTTCTTTCCATTTTCTTTTTTTGCATTTCAAGCGGATGCATCAATGAAAATGTGAAAGAAGAGACTCCGCATCCTGTGATAACCAATGCTGATGTGATGTCAACACCAATAAATGAAGAGTTCGAACTTACTGTGACCGTATACATGCAAAATCCAATGGACATTGATACAGGTTCATTATCTGTCAAAGTGAAATCAAAAGACCCGTCTACTAACCTCATAACAGCTGAAAAAACGGAAAATGTGGGTTATCTGAAATCCGGGTCAGAGTCATATAAGAAACTTTCATTCAATGTACCCGAAAGTGGAGAACAGCTTGTGATGATAGAACTGTTCGAGGATGGCAGTCTCATTGATGAATATACTACACAGATCCGTCTGATAAGTGAAGTTGCTGAGCCGGTACCAAATGTCATACTTACCGATCTCATGATAAAGACCATACAGGCAACGAACTACGGAAAGGATATAATATTTGAAGCATCTCCCGGACTATACAACCAGGGAGAAGAAGCAGATAAAGTAACTGTGGCAGTCACAGCAGAAGTTGACGAATACACAAGATACACAGGCAGCGTTGTTGTTCATGATCTTGAGCAGAACCAGCGAAAGAGGGGCACTGTAAGAATGACAGTTCCTGCAGATGATTCCTATAGTTTCAATGTCGATGTGATAGTAAACGGAGAGGTTACTTCAAGTGCCAGAACTACATCCTCCGTAAAACTTCATGATCTGAAACTTGAAAATCCTGTAACCTGCACCCTCATTGAAGCAGAGTCCCCGGTTGAAGAGGAGCCTGCAGAAGAAATGCCAGAGGAAGAACAGGCAGAGGATACTGCAGGAGAGCAAACTCCGGGATTCGGACTATTGATGCTGATTATCACCCTGGCAGGTGCCGCAGGAATTATAAGAAGGAATAACAGGAAAAACTGAGTTTTCAGATCAGCTTTTCTTATTCCCTTATTTAGTTATTTATTTATAAAGTGAAAGAATATTAATACCAAATTGTTCAAGCATTAAGGATAATCTGAAAAGAGGAAGACCTACAACATTGAAAAAGTCACCTTCTATTCTTTCCACAAATATGGCGCCTTTTCCCTGTATTGCAAATGCACCGGCTTTACCTTGTGTTTCACCAGTACTTACATAATCATTGATCAGCCTTTCCGGTATTTCCCGCATCCAGACATGAGTAAGCTCACTTTCGGTCATCTTTTCCCCGCCAGATGCATTCATTACAGTTAATCCGCTAACAGCCTGTATCCGCTGCCCGCTTATCCTTCGAAGCATTGCCCGGGCATGATAATCATCAACAGGTTTGCCGAGTATTTCATTCTTACACACAATAACAGTGTCCGCAGCAATAATGATACCATCACTACAATTATGTGAAACATCAACTGCCTTTTCAACAGAATGATGCATCACAAGCTCAACCGGTGACAATCCTTCAACTATATCTTCTTTATAGGAACTGATATGAATGCTGAATTCAGTTCCTATTAGCTGTCGGAGCAACTCTTTTCTTCTTTCAGATGCTGAAGCAAGGATTATTCTTCTCATGAAAAGGCTGTCCTGTTTTCTGAATATTAAAGTCTTGACTTTAAGTTAGTCTAACTTAATCAATAATTCAATTCTCCTGTAATATTGTCATCTGTTCTGCTGCGGACATCGAAAAGCGGCATATCCAGTGGATACCATTTTTCAAGGAAGCTCAACATGTGATATTTCATGAATACCGTAACAGGCATTGAGATAAAAGCCATTGAGAACAGAAATATCACAAACTCTGCGATCAGTATTGGAATTAACACCAGCCATATGGCAGTATCAGACAGGATGATATCCAGACCGAAATAAAGTATAATATCTATCGCCAGAAGAACTATTCCCAGAACGATTATTCCTATCAGGGCCAGAATGGTTACGACTATGGCTGCTGCAATACCAAGTATTGCACGTCCGATACAATATATCAACATTTGCTTCCAGTCATTCCTGAATTGCAGAAAAACATTTTGCAGTGCGGAAAATAATCCGGATCCCGGATACATTGAAACCGGAACTGACATACTGATAAAAGAACCAAGTATCCCACCTGCAACAACAAGTACCAGAATGGCAGCGATGATGGATAATATCACCAGGATCATAGAAAGACCACCTGGTTCTCCATCTCCACTAATTAAGAGAAGTGTGACAGGCAGGACTATTATGGCAACAAGTAGTATCAATAGAATGAACATTATAATGCGGAGGAAGAACAGGGAAATACCTTTTCCTATATAACTGCTGAAATATTCACGTATGCGCACATCATTGCGAACCAGTGACTCCACAAAAACGAATTCCATTATGCTTCCTATAAATCCCATGATCAGGATAAAGACAAGGATAAAGGCCACAAAACTTGCGATCAGTAGCCAGTTAGGATAAGAAGTGAGCTGATCATACAGATTGCCCAGTATATCGATCAAGCCGGATGGAGCAAAGGAAATGTCAGAACCCATATCACCAAAAGAACCGCCATATCCTCCATTTCCGCCTCCGTTAAAACTTCCGGTGCCCCCAACAAAGAAGACGATAATAGCAAGTTTCAACCACTTTTTCAGGTCAAAGGGTTCTATAAGGCATTTTCGTGTTCTTTCAATTGCACGGTCAATTGCATCTACTACATACCAGCTCATATAAATCAGTACAAAGTGTTGCTTTATAAGTTTAATGATATTGTGAACTACAACTGGTTAAAACCAGTGGCTTCCTGCTTCATTATCGAATAAAACAAAAAACCTAATTAAAAAACGCTGTCACACTGTTTTTTTCCATAGCACCAATAATGGTCATTTTCAACATAACAAGTCCTTCATCATCAGGATAATAGCTTATTGCCCTTTCAAGTATTTCCAGTGATCTGTCAGGCATGGATGAATGCAAACATGCGTCTGCGAAGGTTATCAGAACAGTCTTTGAAAAAGGATGAATATCAAGAGCCTGTTCAAATATATCAATCCCTCTTTCGGTCTCTCCTTTGAGACAATAGGCAAGCCCTTTCATAGAGAGGGCTTTTTCATCTTCAGGATGCTCGTTCAATATCATATCCAGACAGGATATTGCCTGCTCGTATCTGCCGTCAGCGATCAGAATATCAGATCTTCGTATCAGGAATTCTTCATCTACTGAAGCACTGTCCATAATAAAAAATGGATACTTATCACTAATAAATATTGTACCTGAGTTGTAATAACATCTGATTAAACTCAGAATTGATCAAAAAGGAAAGATATGTTTTTGTAGAAAATGGAATATAGAAATATTGCTTTTATTTCAGGTTTTCATAGCAATATTACCGAACATCCTGAGATTGATTTTGTTCTCTAACGCGCAGCTTTTGAGTATTGTAAGACCTCTTTCCATGACCTTTGATGCCGCAAATATGTACAGGAGAGGGACATCACCTTCTTCGTAACGATCTCCCATCTCCTTCATTCCCTCTATGAATCCAAGTTCAACCAGATCTATCGGGTCCATGCCTGCATCAACCGCTTCCCTGACGGCAGATTCAGCTTCAAGACTGTCAAAATTGAGTATAGATTCCCGTGCTTTTTTTAAAATATTCCGGAACAATGGTCTTTGTGATTCCATATAACCAATCCTGAGTTCAGTTTTTGATATATCCCTCGTCCATTAAGAATAATATCAAGGTACTATCGATATTTGATGTCTTAATCATGATCTCTCAATTGCTAAATCAAGTTAGTTTGTTATAAGACAACTTAATTTGGTTAAGACTCTATTCTATATAAATTGCACGCCCAAAAGTATTCAAAAAGCTATTTTAATATTTTTCATAAGCATCCTGGCCCAGTATTTCCATCAGTATATTTATTATGAGGGACAGGCTATGAATCAATAATGTCAGACAGGGAAATAATATCCACTTTCAAGTATGTTTCACGGATGAAAACGGATTTTATGCTATCCGAACTTAAAGATTATTTAAAGGAAGAAACATCGGTTCAGCATATATACCAGATTCTCAGACCTTTATTATTCGACAACGAAGTCGAGATTATCAAAGAGGGAGATGATTACAGGTCAATTCGCATGCTTCCCAGAGAATCATTGCAGCTTACTGAGAAAGAGGTAAAAAAGAATGAGGTTTTCTTCAACTCAGCCGGTGTTTCCAGAAAACTGGAGAGGCTTATAGAAGAATATACAGAGAAGAAGACAAGTAAAAAATGGGACGATCCACAGGTCCTGGAAAAGATCAGGAAAGCCATCCGTTCTCAGAAAGCGAACTACTGGAAAAAAGGTGATTCAAGGCACATCAGTTACGAAACAGGTTACAGTGTACTTGGATATCTTGCATACCAGTTCCCTGTCTATTTTGTTCAGTTCCAGTATCTGCTCTATGATATGGCAAAAAAAGGACTGCTCAATACCCGCATTAAGATACTGGATGCAGGAAGCGGTCCGGGGACAATTCCTCTGGCTGTGATCGATTTCTACAATCGTCTGGGTGATCATAAGGCACAGGTATACTCTATGGAATTATTCGATGAGAATATAGAAGCGTATAATTATCTTGTACCCGGGTATGCTTCATTCAAATCTAATGTGATCATAGAAGATCCGATAAAGTGCGACCTCAGCAAAATGGAAATAGAAGAATTACCTGAGAAAATAGATCTTATGGTCTTTTCAAATGTCCTTAATGAAATGAAAGATCTCAGTCCGGATCAAAAAGCCGATATTGTCATCAAAATGTCTGAAAAACTATCACAGGATGGAAATATTATAATTATAGAACCTGCTGATAAGACTAACTCCATAGAGATGAGAAATCTCACAAGAAGGCTTAAAACAAAAGGACTGAAGATATACAGCCCTTGTTCTTTTCTATGGGGTGGGGAGTGCACTCTTGAGACATGCTGGAGCTTTGAGCAAAAAAGCGATATTAATCCCACAAGACTCATGGAAAAAGTTGCAGAGTGTGACAAACCATACCAATACATGAACACGGATATTAAGTTCTCTTATGCCATACTCAGAAAGGATAAGCTTTCAAAACAAAAGTTCACCTCTCCCTCAGGATCGAATTTCGCACCACTTTCCAGAATCAATAAACACATAAAAAAACACATAAACGTCACATGTTCTGTTATGTCCGGTGATCTCGGTGATGAGAAATACAGTGTCTACAGGATATGTGATGGGACTTCGAAAAAGGCAGCATATGCCGTATTGCCTTCTCATAATCTGACTGAGGATACAGAAGCTATCACTAAAGCTTCCTACGGTAGCATAATTGAACTATACAATGTACTTATCAAATACAACGAAGCGAATGATTCATATAATCTTCTCATAGGAAAAGGAACCACAATTAGATCCATTTCTGAAAACCCGTGATTGTAATTTTTAAATCATAATAAAACAGCAGAAATAATAATAATAATGATCCAACCTGTAACGGGTTCGATACTCATGCACAATATCAAACAATCAAAATGCATCCCTCCGGAAATCCTGGCACCTGCAGGTGATCCCAAAGCTTTAAGGGCTGCAATAAAAGGAGAAGCAGATGCCGTTTATCTGGGAGTAGGTGAATTCAATGCAAGGCAGGGTGCTACAAATTTTAATATAGAGGAACTTAGGGAGAACATAGAACTTGCGCATTCCTATGGTCTTAAGGTCTTTCTGGCCCTGAATATCCCCCTGAAACAAAATGAGATGCAGAAAGCCGTAGATATTATCCATAAAGCCTATTCCTATAATCTGGATGCTGTTATACTGGAAGATCTGGGATTGTTTTTTTTATTGAAGGAACATTTTCCGGACCTTTCACTCCATGCAAGCACCCAGATGACCATACATAATCCCCAGGGTGTAGCTTTCATAGGAGATGCCGGTGCCTCAAGGGTCATACTTTCAAGAGAACTGACAACTGAACAGGTAAAAAGTATTATCGACCAGACATCCGTTGAGATAGAACTCTTCGTACATGGTGCACTATGCTACTCATTTTCTGGAAGATGCCTTTTCAGTACAGCAATCACCAACAGAAGTGCAAACAGAGGAGCCTGCTTTCAGCCATGCCGGCGGTCTTATAAATTATCAGTTGACGGAAAGTTAATAGATAGTGAGATCACAGGCGATTACCCCCTCAGTTGTGCCGAGCTCTGTACGTTACCTGAACTTGAAAAGATCATAAAGACCGGTGTTAAAAGCCTGAAGATAGAAGGGAGAATGAAAAAATCCGAATATGTGACAGCCAGTGCAGGAAACTACAAAAAAGTAGCTGAAAAGATATGCAATACAGGTGAGAACTTCAGCAGTGAACAACTGGGGGAAATGGAGACAGAGCTTGCAAAATTGTTCTACAGGGGCTTTACCCGGGGGTTTGTGCTTGGTGAAAATGATGTCACTCAGCGTAAATACAGTGCTAATTATGGTGCTTATCTTGGAAAAGTTACCCACATAAGCAGATCAGAGAAAGAAGGCAGACTGACCATAACCCCCCTTGAAGATATAAAACCCAATGACGGGATCAGCATAAACACCCGGCTGAGGATAATTGGCTGCCGTATCGATGGAGTACTTGTGGATGGTAAACCCGTCGATGTGGCAGAAAAAGGTGAAGAAGCAACACTCCTGATAAGTCCGAAGACCAGCAAATCCATAAGGAAGAATGATGAGGTCTACGTATCTACAGACCCTCAGCTTTTGCAAAACTTACAGGATACCGAACTTCAGACCACACCACTGAAGATAACGATTCATGCAAGAAAGGGAGAATACCTGCGTGTAAATGTGAAGAGCAGGGAAATGGAAACAGAATCCATCAGCGATTATGTGGTCGAAGAGGCAAAAAAAGCACCCACGGACAGAGAGCAGATACAGGAAGTACTCGGAAAGCTCGGCGATACAACATTCCATGCAGATGAAATAGTTCTTGATATTGATGATAATATATTCATTCCTCTTGGAGTACTATCGGGGACAAGGAGAAAAGCAGTTGCTGAACTGTTCAATTCCAGATTTCCAATGGAAGGTCGAAATCGTGCCTGTCCTGATATATCCACAGGATATAAGAGAAAGATCAAAGGAGAAAATATCCGCAGAAAAACAGAAAAGCCTTTACTGAGTGTAGAAGTAGCGGACATCGATTCCGTAATTGCCGCTTCAAAAGCCGGTGCTGATATTATTTACGCACCTATAAGTCTGTTCGAGGAAATGATGAATGAGGATAACATCCTCAGAACCACAGGCCTGAAAGAAAAGAATATTGAACTTGTTCTGATTACTCCAGCCATAAGTTTTGAAGAGGAAATGCCTGAAATTAAAGCACAGATGCAAAAGGTTGCCGATGCAGGATTTTACCTTGCCTGTTCAAACTTTGGTGCCGTGCAGATGGCAAAGGATATGGGTGTTCCTTTTGTTGCTCAAAAAGAGTTCAATATGTTCAATGCCTGGGCTTCAAATGCATTTGGAAGATCCGGTGCTTACAGGGTCACTCTTTCAAGTGAACTGAACCTTGAAGAAACGAAAGCTGCCTGTGCCAGCACGGACCCGGATGTTCAGGTAGAAGTTATGGCTTACGGCCGTGAACTTCTGCTGATTACAAAGAACGACCTCCTGAAACCTCTTATGGATGGCGGGCTTGTCACAGAAGACAGTGAGGTACTGCTTGTTGACAAGACTAAAGGTTCTTTTCCGGTAAGAAGACAAAATGGACGCACTCTTATCTATAATGCAACTGTCCTTAGTATGATAGATGAAATTGACAATCTGAAATCATCAGGTGCCGATGTGCTGCGTCTGGATCTGTCACTTTATGACAAAGCAGATGTAAAGGATATTACCCGTAATTTCAAAAGGGCTATTGAGGGTAAACAGATCAAACTGAAATACTCAAGAGAAGAAGAATACGATCAGGGACACTATTTTAACGGCGTCCTGTGAACAAAATACAAAAATGAAAACAGGATCATACAATAATTCCTGATGATCACACAGGTGATAATATGGCAAGAGAACTCACTTCTAAAGATATAACATTGCTGAAAAAGGTTGCTCCGGAGTGCGCAGGGCTTGAATGTAAAGGTTCAAAGGCACCATACAGATCCATATTACCTCCGCTTTCGAACCATTATGCAATAAACGAGGAAGATTTCAAAGAGAGGCTGTCTGTTCTGGATAAAGAAGATCTCGAATATCTGATAACACTTATCAGAACTGGTGAAGAGAGTCTTGGATGTGTGCCACCTCATTATATGACACTTTTTTTAGAACTTCTGGATGAAAGAATGGGGCCAGAGACCGCACAGGAGATTCTGGATATATACACACAGTGGCATGAATGCTGAACACAGATAAGAATAAAAACCGAATAAAAGTAAGTTCATGCAGGTATGGCACCTGCATCTTCTATATTATTGAGTTCCAATCGCTTTTCTTCCTGAAATATCTCATCAATGTCCAGAAGTATTAAAAGCCTCTCTTCTACCTTTCCAACACCACGTATATATTTCTCACTCACACCGGATCTGATAACTTCAGGTGCTGATTCGATATTCTCTTTCGACATTCTCAATACCTCGGTCACAGAATCCACAATCATGCCAACGACCAGGTTTCCTATTTCCAGAACAACTATGCGGGAATTATCATCTGTTCCTTCGTGACTCAGACCAAACCTTGTGGCGAGATTGATGACCGGTACTATACCCCCACGAAGATTTATTATCCCTTCTATGTAATGTGGTACCTGGGGTATTTTCGTTATTTCGGGAATCCTTATGATCTCTTTAACCCTGGAAATATCTATTCCGAACTCTTCTTTTGAAAGCTGACAGATCACAAGCTGGACAAGCTCTGCAGCAGAATCATCATATGTTTCATTTTGCTCTTTCATGGATGCACCTCATTATGACCAATATATGAACTGTTACAATTCATCACACTATAACAATTTAACAAAATAACTATTGCTCCAGATAATATATAAATATTATTATAACAGATTGGTCCTGTAAATGGTGAGAAAAATAAGCATATTAAAAGACTTAAATTCAAAAAAAGTCAAAATTCTTTGTTCCGTTCCCTGTATTAAGTCTTATCTGTCCCTGAACCCTATTGTCCTATTCATAGTTTTTTAATTTCCTATAAAGCTCAGCCATTCCATTCAGAGTAAGATGACCTTTGTGGGTTATAATATAGTCCCCTCGTTCACTTCTCTGTATTATCATTCCTGTATCAAGGAGTTTCTGTAAATGGAAAAGAAGATTTCCTCCTCTCAATCCTGTAACCTTCGAAAGTTCCGAAAAGCTCATTGTATCCGATCTCAACGATCTCAGGATCGTCAGTCTTTGCTTGTTTGACAGAGGTTCACAAATTTCCGTTACAACTGCATCAGGCATATCATATACTTCCAACTCTATATTTTGTCCTTGGATCTCCTGGGACCGGTTGAACGAAGATATCAGTGCCATTTGTTTTTCAAATATATCTGATACATTATTCACACAACTGTCGCAATCGTCTGAAGAAGCAAGTTCCTTAAGTTCTTCGAACTTTTTCCTGAAATGTTCCAGTGAATCGGTCGTTACGTTTTCCTCTATAAGGATCAAAGCCATTTCCTGAAGAAGACTGGAAAATGCCTGTTTACATAACTCTTTATTCTCGCATTCAGTGCAAAAACCATTTTCAACTGTTTCTTTGGTATCACTGAGCATGTAGTTTATCAAAGGACGGGAAAGGTCACCTTTCATTTCCCTTATCAGAGAATTCACCTGATGAATGCTGGAACGTTCAAGAGCACGATTCACTTCTTTTTTCAGTTCGACTATCTCTGAACGCAGGCTTTCAAACTCCTGCAGGTAGATGCTACTTTTATCCCTGTTTAATGTATCGATGCTCAAAATAATTACCTCTGTATTTTATTTTTAAGTATGAAGGTCGGTTGG
Organism: Methanolobus sp.; assembly: GCA_021767785.1. Taxonomy (GTDB): domain Archaea; phylum Halobacteriota; class Methanosarcinia; order Methanosarcinales; family Methanosarcinaceae; genus Methanolobus. Next base: position 2,366 of record JAASSR010000059.1, on the reverse strand, counting down.
TATAGATACTACACAATAATGGTATAGAACTATATTAAACTATATTGAGTGAATATAAAGTAAAAGAGTATTGGATCGTACAGGCATCAAAAAACGTAACAAAAGCAAACATGATATATAGATGAAAGTTATACGCATGTAAGAAAGCCACAAAACAATTCATTCTTATTAATGAAAAAAAGGAAGGGTCAATTTGATCTGCTCAATACTGGATAATGATCTTTATAAATTAACAATGCAGATGGCAGTGCTGGAACTGTTTCCCGGGGCATCTGCAGAATATCGTTTTACAAACAGAGGAAACCAGAAATTCACAAAAGAGTTTGTTGAAGAATTGAGAAGGATCATCAATGAGGATATCCCACAATTGCAGCTTACAGAAGATGAATATGGGTGGTTAAAAGCCGAATGTCCTTATTTTAAACCCAGTTATATTGAGTATCTAATGAATTATCGTTTTGATCCATCTGAAGTAAGTGTCCGTTTAACAGAAGATGCAGATCTTGACCTTGTGATAAAAGGACCATGGCACAGCAGCATTCTATGGGAAATAACCCTCATGGCAACTATTTCAGAACTCTATTTCGAAATGATAGAAACAGAGTGGAAAAATGAGAGTCATGGTGAAGGAACAGGATATTTGAACTTACTTGCAGAATACGAAAAACTCATGTATGAGATAGGTAAGGAACTCGAAGAAAATGATTGTGGTTTTTCTGAGTTCGGAACACGCAGAAGGCGCAGTTTTGAAATACATGACCGTGCGGTCAGTGTTCTGCATCGGTCCGGAGCATTCTCAGGTACCAGTAACGTATATCTTGCAAAAAAGTATGGTGTCAAAGCTACAGGAACAATCGGTCATGAATGGATAATGGGCACTTCAGCACTTGTCGGGCTTCGTAATGCAAATCTTTTTGCACTGGATTACTGGAGCGATGTTTACAAAGGTAACCTGGGGATAGCACTTTCAGATACCTTTGGTTCGGAACCTTTTTTCAGTAACTTTAACCTGAAGCTTTCAAAATTATACGACGGGGTCCGCCATGACAGTGGTGATCCAATTGTTTTCGCAGAGAGAGTCATAGAACATTATGAAAAAATGGGAATTGACCCGCTTACAAAAGTTGTTGTTTTCAGCGACTCACTTTCAGCCCGGGCTGCAATAGATATTAAAAAGAAATGTGAAGGACGTATTAACTGTTTATTCGGTATCGGCACAAGTCTTACAAACAACCATGAGTTCTTCAGATCAAGTCCGCCACTTAATATGGTAATTAAACTTCATAGTGTAGATGATATACCGGTGGTAAAATTAAGTGATGATGAAGGAAAGGAAACCGGGGACAAAGATGCTATCAGGGTGGCGAACTACATTTTCAGAAGAAAAGGACTGGATGAGTGATCATCTTTTAAATTATGTGGGTCACTTGTGACATAAGACCTAATGAGAGCATGAGCAACAAGTATAAAAGAAATATGATGAATCCCTTTTTGATCTCCATGTAAGTGCTATTTTTCATCCCTTTTCCACCAATATAATATTGATTTTCGCCTTATATAAACATTCTGAATTATTAAATGAGCCATTGATAATAATTTTTAATTCAAAGATATTGTGAATATATTATAATGCAAAAAAGACCATTATTTCTTGAGTTTTTGTATTCTTTTATAAAATCCATATTAATACAACTAAAAACAGAACAAAAACACTTCAACTTCAATATGATCTGTAAATAATAGAAAACAAAAATATGACCTTGATAGACAATAACCCCATCAACAAACATAATCCCTTTACTGCTCATACTCCACTTCAACTAAAAAGCAAAATACGGACTTTGTATTGTCAAAGTTAAAGACAATATCTGAGGAGATGATCTGAGGAATCAGGAATATCCGAATTTTGCTCTTCTTCGTTTTTCTGTTTTTTTATGTTTGTTGACTACATAAGGTAGTTAATAATACTACATAAATATATCTATATTTAGATACTCTGCAGTTTTGCTCACATACAAAAATAATGCCTTTACCTGTTGTTTTTTACTTAAAACTGTCTTTTGTTTTATTTATAAGTGAAAATAATAAACATGCCAGATAGTGTTTTCTTAGATAGTGATACTTATATGTTTTTATAGCTATTGATATCTGGCTCTGTAGAGATCCTCATTTTGATAATAAGTATAGCCTTGACATACCAAGGTTATGCACTAATAGTTTGAATTAAAACCCTTTTACTTGATTACAGTACTTTTTAATCCTGATTTCCTCACCATATTTTCTTTTAATCTTCTTTCTTTTAATCTTCTTTCTTTTAATCTGTCTTAGAGAGATTATAGATAGCATCTAATTGTTCTCTTGCTGGT
>JAASSR010000007.1 GCA_021767785.1 Methanolobus sp. | reverse complement strand
TTTCTTCAGCTCCGGCAAGCTGGAAGTTCTGTGGTCTTTCCAGGTCATGTACCGTAACCCATACAGGATGGCTGTTATTGACATCATTGTAGGAGCTGAGAACTATCTCACGGTATGTTTTGAAGGTATTTTCCAGTGCATCTCCGGCCGCGGCAGCTTTACGAGTGTCTGCAAGGTATACATTGTTTCCTATGACTGACACATCTGCACCATATTCATAATATCTGCTTGCCGTAAATCTGTCTACAAGTTCATAGTCAAATCTCTGGTCTGTCTCTATTATGGGCTGGACTCCGGGCTGCGAGACGGCTGCAAAATATATTTTCTGATTCATACTCATTCCTGTCTGGGATGCTGCATAGGATGCTGCTATTACCAGTATGAGGGATACTATGAGCATTATCATTGATCGGGCATCGAACTTAAGCTTAGATCTTAAGAACTCCCATTTTGCAATAGTGAACCAGCCTGACATCATTTTTTATTAGTAACTTATTATATTAATATGTATTTCATAAATCATATTTTTATTAAAATAGATTGATTAAAAAAGATTATATGCAGGTAGCTGAACATTCTTAGATTGATATAATCAAATTATGGAGTGGTATAATGGCAGGTATTTTATCTCAAACCATACCTTACACGGAAATGACACTGGCAGATGTTGTGTTTGCATTAATTGTTCTGGTTGCAGGTATTATTGTCTCAGGTATCCTTTCAGGTATGTTCAAGAACAGTCTTAAAAAGACAAAACTTCCCGAACTTGTAAGGGAATTCCTTGCACGTTTTGTGCGTGCTCTGCTCTATGTTGCAGTGTTAATTGCTTTTGTGGCTGCACTGGGAGTTGATGTAAGTTCCGTGGTTGTCGGACTTTCCGCAGTAATAGGTCTGGTTCTGGGTTTTGGTATGCAGGATACTTTGAACAATATCGCTGCAGGCGTATGGATAGCCACTTTAAGACCTCTGGACAAAGGAGAATACGTAACTGTGAACGGTCTATCAGGTACAGTGGACGCAGTCGGTATTATGGCAACGGAACTGTTGACACCGGATAACCAGTTCATTACAATTCCCAATAATCTTGTGTGGGATAATCCGATTGTGAATTACACACGTATGCCAACACGCAGGGTTGGAGTAGATGTTGGTGTGGCTTACGGTACGGATATTCCGAAAGCTATTCAGATAGCTCTGGATGTCATAAAAGAGGATTCCCGTGTGCTGGATGACCCTGCACCGGCAGTTGTTACAACTGCTCTTGCGGACTCTTCGGTTAACCTGCAGATGCGTGCCTGGACAAAGACCGCTGATTTCTGGGCGCTCAAGAACGATCTTACAATAGCCATACATGCAAGATACGGAAAGGAAGATATTGAGATCCCATTCCCACAGCTGGATGTACATATGGTCGAATGATGCGGGTAAATGATCTTTGGCATAGTTATCTTTAACTATGCTTTATCTATTTTATAACATCATTTATATATAGTTATGACTATAGTCGTATTGTGGAACCCGGAATAATTGAAATTAACGGACTGACGAAAGAATACGGTGATTTCGTAGCTGTAGATGAACTTTCTTTTTCAGTAGGTAAAGGACAAATATTCGGCATAGTAGGTCCTAATGGTGCCGGCAAGACAACAACTTTAAAAATGCTCTCCAGTCTTATCCGGCCGACTTCAGGAACTATTTATATGAAAGGTCTGGACATTGGTTCTGATGCCGTTGAAATTAAGTCATTCCTCGGATTTCTTCCTGAAGAGTCTCCCCTTTATGAGGGCATGGAAGTTGAAGATTATCTTATGTTCTTTTCAGAATTATATTGTGTTCCGGGGGACCTTGCAAAGAAAAGGATCCGTGAACTTCTTTTTGATCTTGCTCTCAATCCTGACGGAAAAAAGATAGGCGATCTTTCCAAGGGTATGAAGCGTAAGGTTGCCATAGCACGTTCACTTATCAATGACCCGGATATCCTGATATATGATGAACCGGCATCAGGTCTGGATCCCATGACATCCAGGTATATTACGGATTATGTCCGTTCATTAAAGCGATCCGGAAAGACCATCATATTCAGTGCTCACAATCTCTACCAGGTGGAAAGCCTTTGTGACAGGATTCTCATACTTAAGGGCGGAAAGCTGGTGACACTTGGTACTGCCGAGGAAATAAGAAAGGAATACGGTAAGATCCAGTATCGTCTTGAATTCAGGGTGAAAGATATCGAGGAGTATACGATATCGGATGTCAGAGAAGTAGATGGTAATTATGTAGTGATCACCAATGATATCGATATTGTGAACCGCACAACTAAATGGGTTGCTTCCCGTGAAGGGGATATAGTTGAAATGCGGACAATTGTCCCTTCTCTTGAAGAGATATTCCTTGAACTGATGGATGTTGAGCTTTTCGTTGACTGATCTTTGGGCTCTGTAGAAATCCAGATTGTCAAAGACTTTTCATACATAGCCGCAGATACACTCACCTCCTACTGAGTTGAGTGCCTGCTAGGCATGCGTTTGGCAGGTAACGCAGATGCACAGATAGCGTTTATTCACATATGTGGTTTATATTGACTTAGAGAATTTCTGCAGAACCGATTTTTGCTTTGTTTTTTAATATCCTGATTTCTGCAGGATACTTTTTTATATATTAGTTGCATACGCAACAGTTGCGAGTGCAAGTATTTTATTTATGACAATCCTCAGGTGATTAATTTAACATGACATACAGGACAAATTCCACAGAATCCGAAAATACATGTTACATCAGCAAGCATGAATCCATAGGAAGGGATATTTCGCACATTTTCAGATCAATAAACATCTATTTGTCAAAAGAGCTGGAGCCTTATGGTATCGGAAGTGGGCAGTTTCCTTTTTTCATGAGGTTGCTTTATCATGATGGTGTCAGCCAGGAAACACTTGCAAACGCACTGAGGTATGACAGGGCAACGATTACCCGCTCGCTTAACAAGCTTGAAGAGATGGGTTATGTCATACGCAAAAAGGATCCTGCTGACAAAAGAGCTTATTGTGTTCATCTTACTGACAGGGGACGTGAGATGAAAGTTCTTTTCATAAAGATCAGTAAGCAACTGAACGATGTGATCCTTCGTGGTTTTAGTGATGAAGAAAAAACGATGTTCTTATCCATGGTGGAAAGGGCTGCCCGTAACATCGCACATGAAAACGAAATGAGGAAAGCTTCAAATGATTGATACTGAATCTGACAGTGAAGAAGCAGCGCCATGTTCCCGGACAACTTCGGGCATGAAAACTCTCCTCGGTGATCCTAAAAAAGCAATGATAAAGCTGGCATTGCCAATGATGCTCGGGATGTCTATTCAGACCCTGTACAATCTGGTGGATACTTTCTGGGTCTCAGGTCTGGGAGCTGATGCGCTTGCTGCAGTTGGTTTTGTATTTCCGTTCTTCTTCGTAATTATTGCCCTCTCGAACGGTTTGGGTATAGGTGCCGGTTCGGCTATATCCCGAAGACTTGGTTCAAGCGACAAAAAAGGTGCTGACAACGTTGCTGTTCACTCAATGATACTGATGATACTGTTGTCTGCTGCTTTTACGTTGACATTGTTCACCTTTGCAGAGCAGATATTCATTATGATAGGTGCAGGCAAAACAACTGCAATGGCCACTTCTTATGGACGTGTTATCTTTGGTGGCAGTATTCTCCTGTTCTTTACAAACGTTGCAAATGCTATTCTGCGTAGTGAAGGTGACACTAAAAGGGCTATGTATGCTATGGTATTCGGTTCTGTGCTGAATATAGTTCTGGATCCTATCTTCATTTATCCGTTAAACCTGGGTGTTGCAGGTGCTGCCTGGGCTACGGTGGTGTCAATGGGAATAACCGCTGTTATCATGTCCGGCTGGCTTTTCTTTAAAAAAGATACCTATCTTTCCTTTGATTTCAAGGATTTCAATTTTGAAAAGGACATACTCCGGGATATTTTCAGGGTAGGGATTCCGGCATCGGTACAACAGACTTCCATGGCACTTATGATGCTTGTGATAAATGTCATTATAATTGCCGTTAATAATACCGATGGTGTGGCTGTTTATACTGTGGGATGGCGTGTTGTGACAATTGCCATTGCTCCTTTGATTGGGATTGCCACAGCCGTTGTAACACTATCAGGATTCTCATATGGTGAAGGTTCATATGACAAGGTCTCTTTCACCCATATCTATTCGATGAAAGCCGGTCTTGTTGTAGAGACCATCATCGCAATTATGACCTTTGCTCTTGCTCCCCAGATCGCTTATGTATTCACACTATCTGAGAGTGCTTCCCACATAACTAATGACCTGACAGTATTCCTTCGGATAATCTGTTTGTTCTATCCCACAGTATCACTCGGACTACTCTCATCCTCTCTGTTCCAGGGTGTTGGTAAAGGCATGAATGCACTTTTTGCTTCAATTCTTCGTGCTTTGATTTTCGTACCATTGTTCGCGTTCGTACTGGCATTCTATCTTGATATGGGACTTACCGGTGTCTGGTGGGGAATAGTTGTAGGAAATATCATGGGTTCCCTGTTCATTTTCGGATGGGCCAGACTTTATGTGTTAAAATTATTAAAATCAAAGACAAAGATGGACTCTTCTCATAAATTTCCTGAGAATGAAGAACTAAAGGTCTGAAATCTGACTGCAGACACATCTGTGTCTGCTTACAAAAAACCAACTCAAAATGACTTAAAAGCAAATTCAAAAGATATTTATCGCACACCGGGTTATATTCATTGGCGATCCTTATATTTCACATTTAAATAAAAATGTGTCAGGCTCGATCATTTATATGGAGTTCTTCATGGCAAGCAGATCCGGGAAAGTAAAAGATCAGGAAAATGAACCTGAAATCTCAGATAGTAATACCAATGAGAAAATTGTGCTGCTTTTTGAGACCACAGGCAAGGAAAAGATTTACAGACATCCAGATTCTATCCTTGTAACCCTTCCTGAAGGCAGAAGGACACTTACAACTTCCTGGTTGAATGGCGGTTACAGGGAGGGCATAAGGACAATTTTCAACTATCATGTTCCAAAGAACAAACATGCTGCCAAAGATCTTGATGGAGGCAGCATTCCTGCTTATCTTGAGATCATTGCAAAAAGACTGGGGGCAGATCCGAAAGCTTCTACGGGATTGCTGACAGCTGCAAACATGGATAATGTTTCAATTGTAACGAAATCTTTCCGTGGTGTTGAGGTAACGGCTATTATGACTGCCGGGATCGAAGTCAATGGAGGGCGAGTAGGTGATCCCGCTTCATACTATCAGGAGAACGGCTCTCATCAGTTCATCCAGGGTACCATTAATCTCATATTGATAATAGGTGCCAATCTTCCCCAATATACTATGACAAGGACTGTTATTACCGCAACAGAAGCAAAGACTGCCGCTTTACAGCAACTGATGGCACCAAGTCGATATTCCACAGGAATAGCTACTGGTTCAGGCACGGATATGGTAGCTGTGGTTGCGGATGGCACAAGCCCTCTTTTGCTTACAGATGCAGGACAGCATTCCAAACTTGGCGAGCTTATTGGTAAAACTGTCCTTGAATGTACTCATAAAGCTCTTGAGTTTCAATCGGATCTGACAGTACTTTCCCAGAGAGATATGCTTGTGAGATTGGAACGTTTCGGAATAGATGAAAAGGATTACTGGAAAGAAGCATCACATATGGCCGGTGATAACCGTAAGGCGGCTTTTTTCAAAGTATTGAGGGAACTGTCAAAGAATCCTGCTCTGGTAGGGGCAACAGCTTCGGTTTTACACATGGTGGATGAGATATCATGGGGTCTGATCCCGGAGATTGCAGGAAGGAAGGTAGCTTTGTCCGTTATGAAGGGCTTGCCGGAAATGCTTGGTATGGAGGCTTTTATACCTTTTGAAGAACTGACAGACGAAAAAGATTCCATTATCGAGAACTGGGTTCGTGTTACTGCATGGATGGCAAAGAACTGCAACCTTGAAGGAATTTGCAATTCATGAATGACTCCCGGAAAGGAGAATGGTTATGAAAGAGCTGATGAATTTCTCTCTTTATGAAAATGATATGAATATGTTCGGATCCGATTGGGGCAGGATCAGGAATTTTCTTGTAAGGCATGATCTGGACGGACTGGAACTTTTTGTGGATTCATCTCCTCTTCCCGAAGTCCCTGTTGATATTATAGAGGGTGTGCATTTACCTTACTGGATGGGACGGCACAGGGCATGGGTTGATCCTTCTGCTTTTGATCAGGATATGGAGGAGTTCGAAAAGATCTACGTTTTTGGTGGTGGCAGCCGCGGGGAAGTGATCGATAATTTCAGAAGGTCACTTGAAAATGCTCATGTTCTCGATGCTTCATATGCGGTTTTTCATGTATCATATGCTGAAATGGAACAGGTCTTTACTCGCTGTTTTGACTGTACTGATTATGATGTCCTTGAAACTACCTCAGAGTTCCTTAATGAAGCAGTTTCTGTATATCCAGGAGGTGAACCACCGGTCAGGCTCTTTTTTGAGAATCTCTGGTGGCCCGGCCTTACTTTTCTTGATCCTATGAATGTTGAGTATTTTGGATCCCTTCTTGATTTTGATAACTGGGCTTTTGTTCTTGATACAGGCCATCTTATGAATGCCACTATGAAATGTGATGATGAAGAATGCTCTGTAAATGTGGTGCTTGATCTGCTTTCCAACCATTCTGAGGATATTCTCAGGCGCATTGAAGGGATGCATTTCCATTGCAGTCTTTCAGGTGAGTTCATGCGCAGTTCATTGGGAATGGAAGCTCCTGAAGGATTTGACGACAGGCCTTTCCAAGACAGACTTATGTCTGTGATGGAGATACTTGAACAGATGGACCAGCATATGCCTTTCACAAGTGAGAGCTGTTCCCGACTAGTTGATATGGTATCTCCTGATTTTCTTACACATGAATTTGTTTCAACTGATCTGCTTATTCTTGATGAAAAGCTGAACATCCAGAAACGTGCACTTCGCGGGTAACCTGATATTTTCTAATTGAAGTATATTATTTATTCATTTATTTTGTATTAATAATTATTTATTTTTTGCATTCATGAACTGTTTAATGAACTGTTTGTGTAGAAAACTATATATTGAACACGCTAATTACTTCTAATTATGAGCACTCTCGATAACAAAGACTCCGAGAATCAAGAGCATACAGATCGTTTGAAACTGTTCAGTGCTCTTGGAAGTGAGACCAGACTCAGGATGCTTCAAAAGCTGACTGAGGGTGAAATGCATATATCCGAACTTGCCAGAGAATTAGGTATATCGGTTCCTGTTGCTGCAAAGCATGCGAACATACTGGAAGACGCGGATCTGATACTTCGTAAGGTCTATGGTAAGACCCATGTTCTGGAACTGAACAACAAGAACATTTTCCATGCGCTCGATATATTTGCACCCTCCAGAACCGTTGAGGTTGAAAAAGGGGCCACTCTCCTTGAAGCTCTCAAGAAGGCTGCAGTTGTTGAAGTGAAAGATGTGCATGGCCAGGATAATATTGTTTCTACTAACGGTGAAGAAGGTTTTTTTGTCTATGAGGTAGATGGTGTATTCTCCGACAAGAACGTAAATGAATATACATTTGATCATGATTCCACTGTAATGTGGAAAAAGCTTGAACCCATAAGCATTCTGAAAGTGAAAGTTAAACTGAAAGGAGAATAAATCTGAAGATCTCTTTAGAGGTATTTTCAAAGGTTTTTTATCCTTCTTAACGCTTTATATGTCTGATTATTCATAAGCTTTCATTTTCTGGAAATGATCATGCTTTATGCTCGGGATTATTTTAGTATCATTCTCTTTTTGTGCCTCATGTATAATACTTTCACCCTGCTTACCTGTGACTTATAAGTATGGCTGACATATGCTTCAATGATGACCCGCAGAAATCCTGTTAATGAGCACCATATGACGCTTATGGAAAGGATGAGAGTATTATCTGAAGGTACCAAGTACGACAGTTGTAACCAGAGTGCTGTGTGTCATGCTTTCGGACCTGATGGGCGTTGTATACAGCTATATAAGACATTGATGACCAATGCGTGCTGCGGGGAGTGTACTTATTGTCCCAACAGGTGCGGTCGTGATTCTGTGAAGGCAACATTGAGTCCGGAGGAGATTGTTAAAATTACCTGGTCCTTCTATCGCAGAAATGCCGTAGAGGGTCTGTTTCTCTCTTCCGGTGTCATAGGAGATGCCGAAAAAACAGCCGAACAACAGCTTGAAGTTGCCAGGCTTCTGAGAACTCAGGGCTTCGCGGGTTATATTCACATACGTGTAATGCCCGGAACTCCGAAATATCTTCTGGAAGAGATCTCCGATTGTGCAAACAAGTTCGGTGTCAACGCAGAAACCACAAGCTCGATCAATTATTCGGAAATATGTCCGAATTTCCATTATAATAGTGATGTTCTACAGCGTTTGAAATGGACACGTGATCTCATCAACAGAAAACGCCGTGAAGCTGGTAAGAGGGGACGCATCATCGGCGCCAATGATACTCAGTTCGTGGTAGGTGCCGTACAGGAATCTGACAGGGAAATTATTGGTACCGTGGAGAAATTCATGGACAGGTACGAACTCAGGAGGCCTTATTTCATGAGTTTTGATCCGGTTCCGTTCACACCCCTCGAGAACAACGATCCTTCTCCTTTATGGAGAGAGATCAGGTTATATCAGACCTCATATCTGTTGAAGGACTATGGAATGACAGCAAATGATCTGGATAATGTTCTCGATGATAATGGATTCCTTCCTGATAATGATCCTAAGATGCTCCTCGCTTCATGTAATCCTGAGCTGTTCCCCGTGGATGTAAATTCTGCCACCAGGGAAGATCTTCTGAGAGTTCCGGGAATAGGGCCTGTGGGTGCTAACAGGATCGTCAGTTCCCGGCCTATAAATTCCGAAAAGGAACTTTCCCGCATGGGTGTAGTACTTAGTCGTGCAAGACCATTTGTTGAAATAAACGGAAAAAGACAGACCAATCTTTTCTCATTTGCAGGTGTGGGAGCATGATAGTGGCATTCAGGGAAAACGTAGATGGTGTTCTGCTGGCGTGTAAGGAACTTATAGAAAATCCGGATTGTGATCTTCTTAGCGCAAAAGGAAGGGCTGAATTGAAACAAAAGATGGAGTTTACCGGAATTGAAGATGTAAAAACACTGGGTTTCAGAGGTAGCACTGATACCACAAAAATCGTAAGTAATCTTTTTGGAAATAAAAGGTCACGGATGTTCCAGCGTGATCCTGATGTGGAAGGATATATAGCTATGGTACTGAGGCATCGAAGTTCGAGAGCCATAGAATTGGTTCGTTTTCTTGTTTCATGCCAGGGAAATGTTGAATTACTGTATTCCGGAAAAAGCAATATCGGAAAGAAATACTATAATTGTATGCGTGACGTGAGTCGCTCATATCATCGTATGTGCATGTTTGCACGACCTTATCTTGCAAATGGTGTGCTTTCTGTGAAAGTTGAATCCCCTCATCAGATAGGGGATATGTTCTGTCGCTGGCTTGCACGAAAGAACCCTGATGTGCCGGTTTCTGTTATCGAAGGAGATATTGCCTGGATTGGCAACGGAAATCATGTAGGACTTGAACATTTCACTAAGGTCCCTTCTTCACTGGCAGGCAGTCTGGAGTTCTCAGAAGCCTGCGATGAAGTCGATGACATGTGGGATATGTATTATGATTCCCAGATAATTCAAAAGAGAAGAAACAAAACTCATGCAAAACAACTACAACCAAAGCTTTCTGCATCCATGAGCAAGATGGCGGAAAGAGATAGATATAAGGTTGAAAGAGGAATTTCAAACTACACTCTTGACAACTTCACATCCGGATAGGGATAGAATGTTAACTGATGTCAGAACTTTACAGGATATTCCCCGTATAGGGGACAAGATGTCAAAACGCTTCGTGGAGCATTTCGGTAGTGAAACCCAGGCATTGGATGCAATATTGACAGGCGATGTTGCCAGTATTTCAGAAGTAGAAGGTATAGGGCAGCGTTATGCCATATCTCTTATACAGGATGTGGCTTCAAGATTAGAAGGGGTTAGAGTAACCGATTTCCTAAAAACAACAGAAGCAATGGATGTTTACGAAAAACTGCTTGATCTTATAAAGGAATTTGCTCATACCCGTTATTCCAGGCATAAAATGCATGTATTCTTCCCATACCCTTCCACTAAAGCTGAAAAGATTATGCAGGTGCGTGAATCTGTATCTTATTATATGGGTATTGCCAAAATAATTGGAGAAGATGGAACAATAGATGATCTTCTGTCCATGGTTAGTCAACCAGACTTCAGATGCCAATGTCCTAAAATTCGTGACAGGGTTGTGATCACATCTGATCAGAATAGCTATGAATGTGCAAAAAAACGATTTTCAGGACTCATTGATGTCCATTTAGTGAATTCGGTTTCAGAATTCATTGATCTGTCAAGAGGCTTTTCTCATGTAATTGCTGTAGGGGATGACCTGCTGGCATTTGATCTTCCGGAAGATATAGATCCGGAGTTCATTTCCGATATTCAGGTGATTGATGCTTATAAAGTTGTACCTGAAAAGGAAATATTCCTTTTTTCCCGGAACTTAAGGTCTCTTGAAGCTTCGATCAATGTTGTAAGATCCTTGCGTTCAAAAGGTATTCGTTTCTTTGACAAAATGGATGGTGATTCCATTGAACTGCTTGCATCCACTCTGGCTTTGATAGATGATAAAGGGGACATAGTTCATGGGACTGATGAAGAGATAGACAGGATTACAGATGCGATGAATAATCTTGAGCCGTTGATTACTAATATCGTTCATTCCATGAATAAAAAAATAGATTCCTGCCTTGAAAAATGTCAGATGACCCTCAGCGGACAGGATATGCTGAAGGTCATGAATGGTTCCATCGAACTGAAAGAGATGCTTGGAAAAAAACTACATAAGAGCTATTATTCAATTATCAGGGAAGGTACTGACAGGATATGCAATGACCTTCATCTGGAGAAAAAGGAAAGAATAATAGTAGAATCCCTCTTTCCCGACGATATCATGCACCCGGTAGAAGCTGATGTGGAACTTATCAAATCTTTGAAGCAACATCTCAGCAAAAAGGCAGAAAAGAGGAAATTCAACCATAAACGTGAAGTATCCCGGCTATTGTCTTCTTACAGAGAACCGGTCAGGGAAATGGTTCGGGAAGTACTCGATTTTGATGTAGGATTTGCAATAGGTTCTTTTGCCAGGGAATATGATCTTGTCATGCCTGAGATCATTGAAAAGGCAGGCATTGGTTTCAGGGAAGGAAGGAACCTTTTCCTTCTATCGAAACACGGTGATGTGATACCCATAGATTATTCGGTTGGTGAGAATGGTCTCGGACCGGAAAATGATACAAGTCGTGTTGTGCTTCTAAGTGGTGTGAATTCCGGTGGCAAGACATCTCTTCTGGAATTTCTTGCACAGAGTATAATACTTGCCCATATGGGATTTCCGGTTCCTGCTGAGTATATGGAACTATCATTTACTGAATCCATGTATTATTTTGCCAAATCAAAGGGCACCCTGGATGCAGGTGCATTTGAAACAACCCTTACTGAGTTTTCGGTCATATCTGACGGCTCATCAAAGTTCGTTCTTGCCGATGAACTGGAATCGATTACAGAACCTGGAGCTTCTGCAAAGATAATGGCGGGTATTCTTGAAGTTCTGATGGAGAATGAAAGAACAATGTCTGTATTTGTTTCTCATCTTTCCGAGCAGATAATGGAAAATATAAATTGTCCAATCAGGGTTGACGGGATAGAGGCCAGTGGTCTGGATTCGGATCTCAATCTAATAGTTGAGAGAAGTCCGCGTTATAATTATGTTGCCAAAAGCACCCCTGAGTTGATAGTGGAAAGACTTTCAAAGAAAACAGATGGAAACGAACAGGCTTTCTATGATAAATTAAGGAACAAGTTCCTTTAAAATCAAATCCGGAACCACGATACTCATATCAGGCTTTGGATGGAAGTATTAAAGCACTCCTTTGGTGCTTTTGATTCCTTCTCCTTCCACCACCACAGCTCTTCTGAGAGCATAGGCAACAGCCTTGAAAAGTGCTTCTATCTTGTGGTGGTCGTTTTCACCGTATACATGAGCGTGCAGATTCATCTTTGAGTTCTGGGCAACGGCTTCAAAGAAATGTTCTACCATCTGGGTACTGAACTCACCTACTTTAGGAGCCCTGAAATCTGCATCCATTACCATATAACTGCGACCTCCAAGATCGAGGGCAACGGTTGCCAGGGCCTCATCCATTGGTATACGAGCTTCACCGAATCTTGCGATTCCTGCCTTTTCACCAAGCGCTTTTGAAATCACCTGTCCTAGGACTATGCCTGTATCCTCTATCAGGTGGTGGTCATCAACTATGAGATCACCGGTTGCTTTTACAGTAAGATCAAAATTTCCATGTTTTGTGAAAGCAGTTAGCATATGATCGAAAAAACCAATTCCTGTTGTGATGTTTGCAATCCCTTTTCCTTCAAGATTCAGCTCGATCATTATGTCTGTTTCACTGGTTTTGCGTGATATTTCTGCTTTTCTCATGGATGCACCCGGTTTTGACAATTCTGATGTTTTATAAATTTTCACTGATAATATTTATTGCTTCTGGAAGTGTAAATTTTCCGGTGTATAAAGCACTACCCACAACAACTGCTTTTGCTCCTGTCTTTTTCAGAGCAAGCAGGTCATCAAGACCTGTAACGCCACCAGAAGCAATAACAGGGATGTTCACAGATCTCACAAGTTCTTCTGTAGGTTCAGTGTTGACTCCTTTTAGTAATCCTTCGTTATCGATATTAGTGAAAAGAATACTTCCAGCCCCGAGTTCTTCAAATCTGATCCCCATTTCCACTGCTGTGAATTCTGATTGTTTTTTCCATCCTTCGATGGAAATCTTTCCGTTTTTTGAGTCAAGAGCAACATTGATGTGCTTGCTTCCGAACGCATCAGCAAGTTCTTTTACAAGCTGAGGATTATTGATGGCTGCTGTACTGAGTATCACTCTGTCAACTCCCATTTTAAGAAGTTCGGCTGCATTCTCATAGGAGCGAATTCCACCGCCAACCTGTATCTCCATTCCAAGAGGTTTGCATTCCCTGACTATTCTCTTGATTGTAGGGGCATTTTTGCGTTTACCATCTATAGCTCCGTCTAGGTCTATAAGATGTAACGTTCTTGCTCCCTGTGTTACCCAGTCTCTGGCTACGGACACTGGATCGTCAAGAGAGATCATCTCACTGCCGGGCACACCCTGCACAAGTTGCACACATTTGCCGTTTTTCATGTCTACGGCAGGGATCACTTCAAAAACCATAGGACATCCTCAAGGCATCATTCTTTCAATAGGTACTACAAGTATATCCTTAGCACCTGCTTTTTTAAGTTCTCCGACGGTGGCAAAGATGCATGAAGCATCCACAACTGCATGAACTGCAAGTGTGGAATTGCTCGATTCCACTTTCATAACAGTTGGTCCTGCCATACCGGGGAGGACTTCTTTAACTGTTGCCAGTGATTCTTCAGGTACGTTCATCATAAGGTAGCGCTTTCCCTTTGCTCTTAAAACACTTTCCACAGCTGTCTGAATCTGCCCTATCTTGTCGTTACTTGCTTGAGTTTTTTTGTTGGCTATAAGGCATACTGATGATGTGAACACCTTTTCTATCATTTTCAGATGATTGGTTACCAGAGTAGTACCTGAACTTGAAATATCTACAATAGCGTCGGCAATCCCTACATGAGGTGTCATCTCACATGCACCACTTACCTTTATAACTTCTATATCGATACCAAGGTTATCGAAGTATTTGGCAGTGATATTGGGGAATTCCGTGGCAACACGCATACCTTCCAATTCTTTTGAAGAACTTATGTTTGATTCTTCGGGAACGGCAAGTACAAGATTTGCGCCGCCGAAATCCAGATCAAGCATTATCTCTACATTTGAACCGGTTTCATGTATCAGATCCAGACCTGTTATACCTACATCTGCGGCACCATCCTGGACATATTCAGGTATGTCAGCAGCCCTTGCGAAGAGATAAGTTATTTCTGGATCAGTGGTTTTGGCAAAAAGTTTCCTTGTCCCACCTTCGAGTACAGGCAATCCTGCCTTTTTAAGGAGGGTAACGGTGGGGTCATGTAAACGTCCTTTATTGGGTATTGCAATACGTATCATCTGGAGCCTTCTGTGAAATTATGATCAGTGTCAATTGAATGTTCTCTGAAAGACATTTATAGCATATAGATCTCACGCTGATTTCTAATTTTTGTTTGTTAATCTAACATACACATTTGTATTACTCATGGTTATATTATTTTATAGGAAATATTAAATATCTAATGCACTCTTGATATAGCGAAGAATACATAATGAACCTGAGTTATCTTCTTTCATTTGCTTTTAATTGATTTCTAGAGGATTAATATGATGCGAAACATC
Organism: Methanolobus sp.; assembly: GCA_021767785.1. Classification (GTDB taxonomy): domain Archaea; phylum Halobacteriota; class Methanosarcinia; order Methanosarcinales; family Methanosarcinaceae; genus Methanolobus. Next base: position 31,691 of record JAASSR010000007.1, on the reverse strand, counting down.
AAAGTCGAACACCTGATGGAAACGCCGGTGGAAAAACAGCAGATCGAGCTTGTTGAGAGGAAGGGTGTAGGTCACCCTGACAGTATCTCTGACGGTCTTGCAGAGGCAGTAAGCCGCGCATTGTGTAATGAATATGTTGATAAATGTGGTGCGGTTCTTCACCATAATACAGATGAGACCCAGATAGTGGCAGGAAGATCCAATCCGCAGTTTGGTGGAGGAGAGGTAATTCAGCCCATCTATACTCTGCTTGTTGGCAGGGCTACAAAAGAATTCGAAGGTGTTGAGATCCCTGCTGAATCAGTCGCTTTAAAGGCTGCCAGGGATTACCTCAGGAAAACCATTGTGGATATAGACCTTGAAAGTGATATTATAGTCGATTGCAAACTCGGTACAGGTTCATCTGATCTGAGGGATGTTTTCAAGAGGGACAGGATTCCAGTGGCTAACGATACTTCTTTTGGAGTGGGCCATGCTCCCTTCTCTGAACTTGAGCAGATAGTCCATGAGTCTGAGAGAAAACTGATTACAGACCTTAAAAAGAAGATTCCGGGAATAGGTACTGATATCAAGGTTATGGGTCTGAGGGACAATGATGATATCAACCTTACAATATGCTGTGGTATGGTTGGAAGGCATGTTGATGATATGGATCATTATCTCAATATTAAGGAAGAGATGGAAGATTATGTGACAGATCTCGCTGTAAAACGTACGGACAGGAATGTTAAGACCTTTATCAATGCTGCAGATGACGTAAAGTGCGGATCAGTGTTCCTCACGGTGACAGGTACTTCTGCTGAGATGGGAGATGACGGTTCTGTAGGACGTGGAAATCGCTGTAATGGTCTTATTACTCCTAATAGGCCGATGAGTATGGAAGCAACTAGTGGTAAGAATCCTATCAATCATATAGGTAAGATCTACAACCTGCTTTCCACTCAGATGGCAAGAGATGTTGTTAAAGCTGTTCCTGAAGTTCAGGATGTATATATCAAACTCCTTTCTCAGATCGGCCAGCCAATAGATCAGCCACTGGTGGCAAGTGCACAGATAATTCCGCAGGAAGGTGCGAACTTTGCTTCTGTCAGAGCTGAGGCAGAAGTAGTTATGGATGAGTGGCTTGCTGATATTACAAAGATAACAAAGATGGTTATCAGTGGCGAGCTGGAAACTTTCTGAGGCAAATCTCACAAATATTATAAATATCACCGTCCTGAATGATCGTTCAGGGTGGTTTTGTATTCTTTCTGTTTTTCTTTCTTATTTTGTTCATTCTATGGCTTTCTTTCCAAAGCTGTGCTCATTATGTATTTTTCTTTATATACTATCCCGGACATCTGTGCATTACGGCGAAAGAGATAAGTATTATTGTGCGTATTGGAGTGTTGCATCGTACGGCAATGACGTGCTGAAGCATGATTTGTTAGACCCGCCTTAACTCAGTTGGTAGAGTGCGCGGCTGTAGTATGGTTCATGTGACACGTTCACAAATTCCGCGCAGGCACCGCGATGCCCCCGGTTCGAGTCTGGGAGGCGGGACTTACAAAATCAAGAAAAGCTTTATATATGAGAGCGACCTTTTAGGGTTGCTCACAAGCGAAAATCGTAAAGTGTCCGAATAGTGTAGAGGCCTATCATGGAGCCCTGTCGAGGCTCCGACCCGGGTTCGAATCCCGGTTCGGGCGCTAAAATTACATCCCGGTCTGACCGGGCTTTTTTCTTATTTTGTCAAAAGATATTAGTTTGGATTTTATTTTTCTTTACATCTGATGGTGTTTCATCAACCAGCCTAAATCCTGTTTATAATTGAATGATTCAGGAATCTATTTATAATATATAGTTGTTTTTGCAGACTGTTATGTTCAATAATTCCGACAACTCCGTCAAAGTAAGAATTCTCCTTTTAATATCCGTATATGTTTTTCTTATGATCGCTGTGGGGTTGTTCTCAGCAATGATCAGATGACAGATGCTGTTTCTTTTAGTTTTTGGAAAGCAGATCATTATCCATAATTACTTATTTTTCTGAGCTAATAATGTATTATGGTATGCATGAATATGAATAATAAGGGCGATCTTCCAACAATGAAGATACTCTTTGTCATAATGCTTTATGTTCTGATGATAATATCAATAGGTATGCTGGCGGGAATTATGGCTCCCTGATATAAGGTTTGGATAACCTGATATAAGGTTTGGATAACGATTTTTCGGACAAGTAAAAAATTGAGTGGTGGATTTGCCGTTTTTGGAACGTTTTTCCGTTTTTATCATCATGATCCATTATTTTATCATTATACTACTGTATGCAGTATCTGCACAAGACTGCATTCCATGAATATTACCATCAGGTTGTTTACCACCAGGAACATACCTCCTGCTGCAATGCCTTTTCTGGCCAGTGTCCACAAAAGATCCGTCCATTTCGAATCGGTATCTTTCAGCATGACATAGTTCCAGTACACTATTGCAAGGAACAATATCTTCAGGACCAGCAAAGAACCAACACCGTAATTCTGCATAACCACTGCCAGAAATGCGTTCTCCTCGAATCCGTAGTTAAGAGCATGGGCAGTTGTAAGGAAATCGCCAATTACGTAGAACACAATGATGTATTTTATATCCCTGATGAAATCGGGGATATCTGCAAATTGTGAAACGTATTGGTTCGTGTTGTGCATAATAATTACTTTTCATGGAGTTATATATAATCGAAATGTGGATATATTGTATTTTTGTGTACACGATTGGAATGTTCATGTATTGAATCTTCCAGTTCCATGCACATGTAGAATACCAAATATTCTTATAGCAAAAAATTCACGTATTTCATGTTCTCCTTTTCCTTTTGTACATTCGATAACAATTTTGTACTAGTAACTACTAGATAATACTATGACTTCATCAACATCTCCTATTGATATTTCCAACATGCTGGAAAAGCACAATTCAGATGCATATTTGATGGTAGGGAATTCAGATAATGCGGACATCTATTATGCAACCAGGTTCTCTGCCTCGGACAGGTTCGCATACTTTCATACAAAGAATGGTGCTGAGACCCTGCTGATCTCTGACATGGAAAAAGGAAGAGCTGAAATAGAGTCAAGGATATCTGATATTCGCACCTTACAGGGTTGTGATTACCGGTCTAAAGTACATGAAAGGAAGGATCCTGCACTTGCATATTGTGATTGCATTGCGGAAATACTTCAGAAGGATGGTGCAAGACATATTGCAGTACCCCGTGATTTTCCCTATCATATTGCCCAGACCCTCAAAGAAGAGGGTTTCACCATCGTTGCCGTAAAAAGTCCTTTTGCCCTTCTCAGAGCCCGAAAGGATGAATCAGAAATTAAAATGGTCAGGAAAGTTCAGGATGCGTGCAACACTGCAATGAAAGCTGCAGTAGAGATGATCCACAGGTCCGAGGAGGTGGAAGGTGTTCTCAACTATAGGGGCTTTGCCCTCACATCAGAGATGATACGTAAGGAAATAGATATGACCCTTCTCGAACATGGATGTGAGTCTGACAGTACGATAGTTGCTGCAGGAAAAGGCTCTGCAAATCCTCACTGGGAAGGAAGCGGTTCTCTCAAAGCCAATGAACCGGTGGTCATTGATATATTCCCGCGAAGTAAAAGAGAAAGATATTTTGCTGATATGACTCGTACAGTGCTTAAAGGGGAGCCATCTGAAAAACTTATTGATATGTATGATGCAGTCCTTGAGGCTCAGAAAGCAGCCATCGAAATGGTGAAACCTGGTGTAAAATGCAGTGAAATACACAACAGGGTTTGCGATATATTCAAGGAAAAAGGTTATGATACGATAAGAGACGGCTCGAATGTCGGTTTCATTCATTCCACCGGACATGGTGTAGGACTGGAGATACATGAGCTTCCTTTTGTAGGGGATAGTGAAGTTGAACTTGAAGAAGGAAATATCATTACTATAGAACCGGGACTTTATTATCCGGATGCTGGTGGTATACGTCTTGAAGATCTTATACTAGTAACCTCCAATGGTCATGAGAACCTTACGGAAATGGAAAAGAAATTCGTATACTGATTCGGAACATTAGTGCTTAGAGGAGATTTTAAATGGCGGACAAAGTTCAGGAGATCGAAGAGATCATTGACAAATATATCAAAGCAGGTAAGATACTCTCACAGGTAAGAAGTGAGGCAAAGGACAGGATCAGGGTTGGTGTAAGACTTCTTGAAGTTGCGGAATTCGTGGAGAACAGGGCGATAGAACTGGGAGCTGACGGTTCTGCATTTCCCTGCAACATATCCCGTAATGATGAAGCAGCACATGCAACTCCTCTAGCAGATGATCCGACAGTCTTTGATGAAGATGTGGTAAAACTCGATCTTGGCGTTCACGTAGACGGCTATATTGCCGATTCTGCCATTACCATCGATCTTTCCGGTAAATACACGGATCTTGTAAAAGCATCCGAAGACGGATTAAATGCTGCAATTGATACCGTAAAAAACGGTGTGAACACTGCCGAGATAGCCGCGGCCATTGAGGATGCAATTCTGGCACACGATCTGAAACCAGTAGGAAATCTAACGGGTCATGGTCTTGCTCAATATATTCCGCATGCTCCTCCAAGTATACCCAACAGGAGAGTAAGTAATGGTTCTGTGCTTCGGACAGGTGATATGATAGCTATAGAACCATTTGCAACAGATGGCGCCGGAAAGGTCGTTGACGGCACGCTTACCGAGATCTTTCAGGTAGTTAAGAAAAAACCGGTTCGTTTGCCTGCTGCAAGGGTTCTTCTAAAGGAACTCAAACAATACAGGACCCTTCCTTTCGCAAAAAGATGGCTCAGGTCCCCACAACTTGACTTTTCCCTCCTGCAGCTTGAAAAGGCAGGAATAATACACTCATATCCTGTGCTCAGGGAAGTAGCCGGGGGGATGGTCTCTCAGAAAGAGCATACACTTATAGTGACAGATGACGGGTGTGAAGTAACAACTAAATAATGTGAAGGGTTGAGTTCAGATTGAGAATTGAGAGTATCTTATTGTTGATCGTCCTGCTGTCGATGTTAGTCCTTCCTGCTAGTGCGGCATATGAATGGGATAACAATATCACTATAGATACTGACAGGATGACATGGGAATACACTGAAAAATATTCCGGCGAAAGGTCCATTGTATTCAAAAAGCTCATCGATATGGAATTCGGGGATAATAATGATTTTGTCAGTGCATGGGAATTACTGAAGACTGATGTAGAGACCAGCAAATCATTTTTAAAGAGTATTGAAAACAACATGGATGTTGAGATCGACAACTCATCAAGGAATGTGACCCTTTTGAGAGTTGAAACAGAAATGTCCCGTGAACTTATCGGTAGTGTGGATGAGGAAAGTGACATAGTCAACAGGTACAAGGTATTCTATGATTTCAAAACACCACTCACAGAATCAGGCTCCAATATGTGGTTCCAGGGTGAACCGGAAACCGATGTTACAATAAATCTTCCTGCTGATATGAATCTTGTTTCCGTTGAAGGAATTGATAACTGGTCGTTAAAGGATGATCCAGAAGGAGACAGGATAAAAGGTGAGTTTGACTTTTCGGGTGAAGCGGTTATACATTTCGAGATGGTACAGGAGCCTGCTAAGATACAGCAAGAGAATACAACAGAAGTATCTTCAACTCCTGTAGTGACTACAAGGATAGAAGATCTGCTCGATAAACTGTTTCCCGGAAACAGTGATGAGTTGATTGAAAAACTAAACTCTGATAGGTTTAATATTTATTAAAACACTAAGGTTTCAGTGATAAAGATTCAGTGATACTTATGCTTGTGGAAAAAATAGAACTTGATAACGGTTCGGCAATGGCCCTGAGTTTCAGTATGCAGAATGCTCCGCTGATTGTTATCCGTGCTGACAAGGGTTTTGTGATGTGCGGTTATCTGGATATGGATACCGCTGGTGCTATCGGGGATGTTGCTGTTAAAGTGAAAGGTGTCAATACCTTTGAAGATGTACTTAAGGCACCGGTTGTCGGTGCTACTCAGCAGGCTATTGATCTGGGCATAAAGGTGAGCATGACCGGAAAAGAAGCACTGGAACTCATGTTCTGACATCTTAGATTTCACATCTTTACTTTTCTTTTGATTCTTTTCCTCATTGAAACTCTTTAAATACTACTTCTGTTCTCTATTGCAGCTATTATGCTTTATGCTTTTGAGTTATCCGGAGAGCACGCTGTCCTTCCTGTAAAAGAGGTCTATGCATGCCTTTCAATGGAAGATCTTGAATACAGAGAACATTCTCATCTTGACCACTGTCTTGTAGTTGACATAGAAGGCGAATCAGTGGATGAAAAACTTGCTTCTGTTGCCGGCAGACTTGCAATGTCCCACCATATACTGAAAATAGTCGGAATATGTGATCTGATCGATGAGTCAATTATTGAAATGTGTGAAAGGTCGGATATCTCCGGGCATTTGTCACGGGGTCAGACTTATGTAGTACGTGCCAGAAGGGTAAAGCACTACGGAGATATTAATAGGGAATCGATTGAAGGTCGGCTTGGCGGCAGTATCTTTCGTAAGGGTTTCAGGGCAAATTTGAATGATCCTGATGTTACTTTCCGTTTGATCATGAGCAATAAGGCTGTTTTTGGTTCGATTGTGGCTTCGGTGGAAAGAAGTGAATATGAACACAGGGCGCCTCATAAAAAACCCTTCTTCTATCCAGGTGTCCTCATGCCCAGGATTGCCAGGACGCTTGTGAACATATCCCGAATAAGGTCTGATGAGGTTCTTTTTGATCCTTTCAGTGGTACGGCAGGTATTCTTGTAGAGGGTGGACTTGTCGGTGCCCATGTGGTCGGTATCGAAGTGCGTCAGATGATCTCCAACGGTGCCAGGATGAACCTTGATGAGTACGATGCTGACTATTCTCTGCTGGTAGGTGATGCCTGCCGTGTTCCGCTCAAAGGTTGCTGTGTTGATGCGATCGTTACAGATCCGCCTTATGGGCGTTCTGCAGCCATCAAGGCCGAATCACTGGGCCATCTCTATTCAGATTCATTTGCAGAGATGTACAGAGTGCTCAAACCGGGAAAACTCGCAGTGGTGGTTTCCGAAATCAAAGTAGAGGTTTTTGCTGAAAAAGCTGGTTTTTCGATAGTTGATATATTTACCCAGAAAGTTCACAGGAGTCTCACAAGGACGTTTACTGTTCTCTGCAAGGATTGACAACATACTTCCTGTGTATGAGGGACCAGTATGCAGTTAGCATATTCTCATATTTGCTGTGGTCCGGAAAACGTTTTTTGATATGGCTCCAGAATCTCTTACTGTGGTTAAGCTCTATAAGGTGAACCATTTCATGGAATACAATGTATTCTATCATCTTATCAGGCAAATACCTCATGTGACTGTTAAAATTCAGGTTTCCCTTTGAACTGCAGCTTCCCCACTTAGTTCTCATCTTCCTGAACTTTATTCTTCGAGGTTTAACACAAAGTTCTTTCCCTATGTTTATTACAAAAGAGTTTACCAGTTCTTTAAGTTCTTCTATAGGCCTGCAATTAACAAGTTCCAGATCCGAAGCAATCTCTTTGACCAGAAGCATTCTGGAATAACGATTGTAGATCCATCTTCTGTGCCTGTGGATTATCCTTTCGTGGTTCCTGTGGGAATGGGGAACTATAAGATACAGTTCATTGTTTCTAAATTCCAGTCTTGGATTTTTCACATTTCTCCGAATAAGCTCATAATCTATGACTATGTCCCGAATACTTGCCTTACAGTGCATTCCCGGTTCCGCAAAAAATCATTCGTACGGTACTAGATGGTCCATAACCTCTGCCATCACACGGTGACGTACCATATAGTCATGTACGTTCTCATTCGCTCTTCTGATGGCATAACCATCCTCGCACCAGTCAATTGGCTCTGCATATTCTACTTCCATGAGGGTTAAACCGTAAGCTACGGAGGGTTCCAGTCCCTCTTCATAAGATTCAGGATCCAGCATCTGTATCAGCCAGTCCTCGTCCCTGACACCACTTCCGACCATGTTGAGTGCAGTAACGATCTTTCTTACCATGTTCCAGAGGAAACTGTTTGCCTGTATATCGATCTTTGTCAGAGTTCCGCTAACACGCACATCTATCCTTTCAACATTGCGAATAGTACTCTTATCGCCGTCTTTGGTACAAAAATTTGCGAAATCATGCTCTCCCACAAGTATTTTCGAAGCAGCCCTTATCCTGGATATATCATATTCCTCTCCACTCATTATGTATCTGTACTTACGACTGACAGCCTTTCTTCTCGGATCAAAGTCGTCAGGAACTTCTGCATGTGCCCAGGCCCATATTGAATTGGGTAGTTCGGAATTGATTACTCTTGGGATAGCAAGGTTTGGTTTTTCCGTGTCAAATGCAACTACCTGTTCTCTGGCATGCACCCCGGCATCCGTTCTTCCTGAACTTGAAAAACGTGCGGATCTAGGATCCTCTATTATCTCAAGCTGGTTAAGTGCATTGAACAGCTCACCTTCAATGGTAGCAACATCCGGTTGCACCTGGGATCCATGATAGCCTGTGCCTACGTATGCTATTTTAAGAGCAACTCTCATACCATTCACTCAGGCATCATATGTTCTTGTTTCTATTATATATTTCTCTTATAAACAGCAAAGTGATCACAAAAAGACATCCGAAAAAGAACCAAACGCTGATGTGGGAAAGCAGCCCTTGCTGAAATATTCCGGAAGCAGGTTCTATGACAGTACTCATGTTATCGTTAGCCATCTGTGACACCGATGTAGTATCTGTCTGATTCCCGGTAGCTGCACTCATTCCTTCTCTTAATGCATCGGCTCCTGAATCTGTTCCGTTTGGAGTAGAGGATGCAAGCATGTCAGGACTCTTTTCTTCTGCATGTACATCCATTCCAGAGATGTTCTCCGCCAATGTTTGTTCATCAAAGGTAACATTTGAGCTTCCATCTTCTACAGGATACTCATATCCCGCAAATTCCCGGGGATCTGTCTCAGGAATTCTTTCTGCTTCGTTCATTGGAGCAAAATCCGCTTCTGCTCTTTTACTTGCGGTAAATGCCTCGCCGGAAGTATTTTCCACTGAAGCATCTTTTGTCGTTGCCGCCATTGGTCCATTCTCATCAGGTAATGGAGCAGTGTTGGTGTCCTGTGTCATTAAGGGTGCAGCACCCATAAGACTTCTTGTGATAGCTTCAAGTCCTGTTGCGGCAAATAGAGCACCTGCAACCAGCACCAGATATTTTTTGAGCATACTCAGAACAGAGGACCTGTCATTTTTCATGCTTCCGGGAGCAACTACAATGAATTTTTGAACAGGCTCGTATATCTTTACTTCTCTCCCTTTACGGCTCCATTTTGTCTCTTTAACTTTGATAAGTTCCGCTTCAATGAGTCCGTCAAGGTTATATTTGACAGTTGTTAATGGAATTTCCAGTTTATCGGCAACATCACTGGCAGACATGGGTCTGTCTGCAAGTACTTCAAGCATTTTCATTGCTTTTTCATTGGAAAGTATCTGAGTGATCTTTTTCGAGTTCTCGCTTAAGGGCAGGATGAGAACTTTTTCGGAACCCTGACTTTCTTCGGCGTCTTCCATAGGATGGTTTATATGAACAGTAACTTATATTGTTTCCTTTAACTTCAGTTCTGTTTGAAGTCTTGAATCTCAGTTCCCATATTTTTTTATTTTATGGTTATGATTCGTAAGGTTAAAGAACAGACAGAACAATATGGGGTAAATTCTAGGGGCTATTACACTATGATAACTAAAGAACGAATAATGGAAATTGTTGATAACTATGATCTGGATAATCTGAGCATTGCCACTGTTTGTTCTCATTCGAGCCTTCAGATCTTTTACGGAGCACGGAAGGAAGGTTTCAGGACGATTGGTATCTGTGTAAAAGAACCTCCTAAGTTTTATGATGCTTTCCCTCTGGCCAGACCTGACGAGTTTATTGTTGTCGATAGTTACAAGGAAATACCTGATATTCTTGATGAGCTAAGGGCAAAGAATGCGGTTGTAATTCCACATGGGTCTTTTGTGGAATATATGGGTGGCGATGCTTTTGCGGATCTTGAGATCCCTACCTTTGGTAACAGGAGTGTTCTTGAATGGGAATCTGATCGGGAGAAGGAGCGAGAGTGGCTGGAAGCTGCCGGCATTGAGATGCCGGGGAAGATCAATCCGGAGGATATCAATGGCCCCGTTATGGTCAAGTACCATGGTGCAAAAGGAGGTCGTGGCTTCTTTGTAGCCAAGAACTACGAGGAGTTCAAAGAAAAGGTGGATCCGAATGAAAAGTTCACGGTCCAGGAGTTCATTGTAGGCACAAGATATTATTTCCATTTCTTCTATTCCCCTCTCAGGGAGGAAGGTTACAAACTCAGTACCGGTGTCCTTGAAATGCTCAGTATGGACCGCAGGGTAGAATCCAATGCAGATGAGATATTCAGGCTTGGTTCTCCTAAAGAACTTGAAAAAGCAGATATAATTCCTACATATGTTGTGACCGGAAATGTACCACTTGTAGCAAGGGAATCACTTCTGCCAAAAATATTCACGCTGGGTGAAAAAGTAGTTGAACAATCTCTTGAGCAGTTTGGAGGTATGATAGGTCCTTTCTGTCTTGAGACCGTGGTTACTGACAAACTTGATATCAAGGTGTTCGAGATATCAGCACGTATCGTTGCCGGTACTAATATCTACCTTTCAGGTTCACCATATTCCGACCTGATCGAACCGAACCTTTCCACCGGGAGCAGGATAGCTCAGGAAATAAGGATAGCAAGTTCAACCAGACAACTGGATAAGATTTTATCCTAATAGTCCTAATATTGTCATGGTTCTTTTTTTGAGAGAACCATGGGTGTGGTCTTATTCCTGATAATGGCGATATATTTGATGTTGTAATCGTGGGTGCGGGTCCTGCAGGTCTCTTTGCAGCCCATGAGCTTGCAGGTAAGGGGCTGAGCGTAATTGTTGTAGATGCGGGCAGGAATATTGAGGACAGACATTGTAGGATGTCTGATGATTCTACCTGTGATCATTGTACTCCTTGCTCCATACTTTGTGGTGTGGGTGGAGCGGGTGCATATTCCGACGGAACTCTGAATCTTAGGCCTGATATCGGTGGTAATCTGGCAGATCTGACCGGTGATAATAATAGTGCCTGGGAACTTGTGGACTATGTTGATCGTGTATATCTCAAATACGGTGCTCCCTCAAAAGCATACTCTGCATCGGGTGATGATGCAGAGACTTTAAAACGCAGAGCAGCTTCTGCAGGTGCCAGATTCATAGATATAAAACAGCGCCATATTGGTTCGGACAATTCCATTGCTCTGATCTCTTCTATGAAAAAGGATCTGGAGGCCGGTGGTATATATTTTCTTCTTGAATCAAAGGTAAAAAATATTCTTGTGGATGAAGGGGGTAAATGCAATGGTGTGCTTCTTGAGAACAGAGAGATACGTGGCAGATACACTTTACTTGCTCCTGGAAGAGTGGGCTATGAATGGATGAACTGTCTTGTAAACCGTCATTTAATTAAATATTCCTATAGCGGAGTCGATATAGGTGTCCGTGTAGAAGTACCTTCTATAATCATGGACCCTGTTACCTGCATAAACCATGACCCCAAATTCCATATATATACCCGGAGATATGATGATTTTATCAGGACTTTCTGTACCAATGAGCATGGTTTTGTTGTAAAGGAAGAATATGAGGGCTTTGTGGCTACCAATGGGCATTCCATGCACAGCAAAGAGTCTGAGAATACCAATTTTGCATTCCTTGTACATGTAGAACTGACAAAGCCCATGGAAAATACCATCAAATATGCAAGATCAGTGGCAAAACTTGCAACCACAATTGGTGGTGGCAGGCCTGTTCTGCAAAGACTTGGGGACCTTAGAAGGGGCAGGCGTTCTACAGGAGAACATCTTTCCCGCAATGCTGTCAATAACACTCTTAAGGATATAACTCCCGGGGATATTTCCATGGCAATGCCTCACAGGATTGTAATGGATATTATAGAAGGTCTGGAGGTGCTGAGTGAAATTATTCCAGGTGTGGATTCGGATTGTACACTTTTGTATGCTCCCGAAGTTAAATTCTACTCTCTCAGGATAGATGTCGACAGAAATATGCAGACAAATATACGCGATCTTTTTGTTGCAGGAGACGGTGCCGGTCTCTCACGTGACCTTATTAATTCTTCTGCTACCGGCATACTTGCTGCAAGGGGAATCCTTTCACAGATTATACAGATAAAAGAATGAATTGTGATAAAAGAAAGTAATGAGGAATCTCGCATAATGATGGTTTGGGTGAAGTTTGGGGTATGATACATTTTTAAAAAAGAATTAATGCATCAGAGGGGAATGATGTGATGACGGAGATTCCTCTTTCCCCTAAATATAGGTAGGCCTATATATATTTTCCCAATTTGTTTTTGTTTTTATTTTATAAGGTCGGATGATTACCATTTTGATATTTTGATGAAAAAAGTGATGATATTTTGCGCTAAAATAAAAAATACTATATATTGTAACATTATCTTTCTTTAGACTATGAAAATTTATTCAAATGCAGGTATTTCCGGACAGCAGTATATTCTCGGTGGTAATGATGAGAGCATTCCTCTTTATCTTGGCAGGTATCTTGCAAGGGACATGTCTTCAGGTTCACATATTTCTCTGGATGTGAATCACCCTCATGCTCTGTTCATTGCAGGAAAAAGGGGTTATGGTAAATCTTACACAATGGCAGTTATTATGGAAGGTTTGATGATGCTTCCTGATTCTGTTAAATACAAGATTTCATCTGTTGTCATAGATACCATGGGAATCTTCTGGACCCTTGCAAAAAGCAATGAGATGCAGACATCCCTTGTTCATGAATGGGGATTTGAAGCTGAAGGGTTCGATATAGATGTTTTCGTACCTTCCGGTAATCTGAAAAATTATGAAGAACGACACATCGATGTAAAGCCACTGTCCATTTCTGTTTCACAGATGGATGGTTATGAATGGTGTAAATTATTTGGAATAGATTCCCTGTCTCCTGCAGGTGTACTTATAATCAGGGTTATTGAAAGAATGAAGGATCATTCTATGTTTTCCTTTGATGACATTATTAATTCGGTGTTTGAAGACGATCGTTCGGATATGGTTACAAAAGGTGCTGTGGAAAACCATTTCAGGACCGCTGCTTCATGGGGAATATTCTCTGAGAAGGGTGAAGGTATTGAAGAAATGGTTAAAGGAGGATCTGTTTCAGTTATTGATATCAGTACAATTAAAAGTGAAGCTGTCAGATCCGCACTTGTAAGCTCGATTGCCGGAAATATATATCTTTTAAGACTTGAGGCCAGAAGGTCATATGAAAGGAGGATGATGGGTGATGAAGATGTTGAAAAAGGTATTCCTATGGTATGGATGTTCATCGATGAAGCTCAGCAATTCCTTCCTCCTGAGGGTGGTTCACTCGCTTCGGATGTTCTTTTGAACGAATGGCTGAAACAGGGGCGTCAGCCAGGGCTTTCACTTATTCTTGCAACACAGCGACCGTCTTCTATCCATCCGGATGTTCTTTCACAATCGGATGTAATAATATGTCATCGGCTTACTTCCCGGGATGATATAAGTGTTCTTGAATCTGTAAGACCCACTTATATGAAAGATAATTTTAGTGATTCGATCAGAAAAATGGGTTCTCAGAAAGGGGTTGCATTTGTTGTTGATGATAATACGGAAGAGTCTCATATAATACGGATAAGACCACGACTTAGCTGGCATGGTGGTGATGATCCGACTGTTATTAAGTGAATTTTATATCAAGCAAACATGTTAACAAGATAGTTTTTTAATTATCTGCAAAAAACAACTTGTTTTTCAGTGGAATATGAAAACAATCTTTATATCTAAAAAAATCCTCTTTAAACTGAATTTGAACTGTATATTTAATAAGAAGATAGATCATGGATTATTGATTTCTGATAATTTTTATGTTTTGCATAGACAGAAGTTTTTTAGTGATATTCTGTTTTTATAATCTTCTCTAAATAATAATCAAGCCGTTATCTAATATAAGTGATTTTGATGAAATCATACGAAAGCAGGCAACAAAGCATTGTAGATAGAATAGACTCTGATGAAGCTCTTGCAAAGTGGAGTGACTGGAAATGGCAATTAAGACATTCAGTCAATGATATTGATACCTTTGAAACTCTTCTGGATATTGAATTTGAAGATGAAGAACGAAAGGAACTCGAAGAAACACTTCAAAAGTTTCCGCTTTCCATAACTCCTTACTATCTATCTCTGATAGAGGTGGAAGACTTCAGGAATGATCCTATATTCATGCAGTCTTTTCCTTCCCCCTCTGAGCTTATAGTATCCTGTGATGAGATGGCGGACCCTCTTAGTGAGGACCATGATAGTCCTGTTCCGGGTATAACACACAGGTATCCTGACAGGGTACTTTTCCACATAAGTAATGTTTGTTCCATGTACTGCAGGCATTGTACCAGGAAGAGAAAGGTCGGAGATGTAGATTCCATACCCAACAAAGATGAAGTGCTTAAAGGTATAGAGTATATAGCAAACACTCCGGAAGTCAGGGATGTGCTGCTCTCGGGTGGGGATCCATTCATGCTTTCAGATGAATATCTGGACTGGATTCTCACGGAACTCAGGGCCATCCCTCATGTGGAAGTTATAAGGATAGGTAGCAGAATGCCTGTTGTCCTTCCATATCGTATTACCGATAATCTTGTTAATGTATTGAAGAAACACCATCCTATATGGGTGAACACTCATTTTAACCATCCGCGTGAAGTAACCAGATCTTCAAAAGAGGCATTGAAAAAACTTGCAGACGCAGGTATCCCTCTGGGTAATCAGACTGTCCTGCTGGCAGGTGTGAATGATTGTTACAGAATACTGAAAAAACTCTTCCATAAGTTGGTAGAGAACAGGGTAAGACCATATTATCTGTATCAGTGTGATCTTTCAGAGGGTCTTACACATTTCAGGACTTCTGTTGGTAAGGGTATCGAGATCATGGAACATCTCATAGGACATACCAGTGGTTTTGCGGTCCCTTCCTATGTGATAGATGCTCCCGGCGGGGGAGGAAAGATACCTATAATGCCAAATTACCTTATTTCCTGGTCAACCAACAAGGTTATTCTGAGGAACTATGAAGGTGTTATTACTTCTTATAAAGAGCCAGATTCATACGAACCGGTTTACTGTGATCGCAAATGCGATGATTGTAAACTGCATCTGAAACTGGACGAGGCACAGGAATTCAGATCCGTTGGAATTGCAAAGTTACTTGCGGATTATGATGAATCATTGAGCCTTATACCAGAAGACACAGAACGTATGGAGAGAAGGAACGTTGAGTGATAAGATAGTAAAGATCGGTGACTCTGTGCTGCAGCATGGTCCCTTCAATGACCGTGTTTATCTTATGAAACTTGCACCTCATGATATTGATGATGTTCCCGAAGCTGTTGAAGATATAGCCAGGGAAAACAATTATTCGAAGATATTTTCCAAGATACCGTTATCAGCAAAACAAGAATTCCTTAAAAGAGGGCACGTTGAAGAAGCTAATGTGCCTGGTTTTTACAATGGGGTGGAAGATGCCAGCTTTATGGGCAAATTTCTTTCAGAGGAACGTATTCAGGAGCAGACTCCTAAGGAAAAGGCTTCAGTTCTGAAGTCAGCACTCGCTAAATTCAATGCCCCTAAGGATGTAATTCTTTCAGAGGATGAGGAGTTTGTTCATTGTACCGAAAAAGACGTAAATGAAATGGCAGACCTTTATAGCAAGGTCTTTCCAAGCTATCCTTTTCCTATACAAAATGCTTCTTATTTGCTGGAGACAATGCTTGAGAATGTGGTTTATTTCGGCATAAGGAAAAAAGGGGAACTGGTGGCGCTTGCATCCTGTGAGATGGATGTTGAAAACAGTAACGTTGAGATGACTGATTTTGCAACGTTACCTGAGCTTCGGGGGAGAGGTTATTCTTATTACCTGCTGATAAAAATGGAAGAGGAAATGCGTTCCAGGGGAGTCGTGACAGCATATACAATTGCAAGATCAAGATCATATGGTATGAATACGGTTTTCTCACGTAATACTTATCTGTATGCCGGAACCCTTGTAAACAACACTAATATTTCAGGGAATATCGAGAGTATGAACATCTGGTATAAAAAACTTTGATCATATATGGTAGATGCTGTCCTTAATGCTCTTCGTTATTATCTCGACGCTGTAATTTCTGATGGGGATCTCATATAGAAGATGGTTGTTTATGAAAGTGGTCAGTTCTTCTTCATCTTTAAAAAGGCCTAAAGCTTTTATTGAGTATTGACCTGTTGTCTGGTATATTTTTATAAACTCATCTATTTGCATAAGCTTTTCAATACTATCTTTTGTTCTTTTTGGTTCCATCTCCAGATTGAATATGGCAAAGGTACTTTTCCCGAATTTTTTCGGATCCAGCAATACAGTATAATTTTTGATATATCCCTGTTTCTCTAGCTTTTCTATTCTGTATCTTACTCCATTCTCGCTGAGACCTATTTTCTTTGCAATCTCTGATATTGGTGTTCGGGCTCTGTCCTGCAGTATTGATATTATGAGTTCATCTTTTTTGCTGACCATTTGTTTAAATTTGGATTTGTACTTA
This sequence comes from Methanolobus sp., assembly GCA_021767785.1. Lineage (GTDB taxonomy): Archaea > Halobacteriota > Methanosarcinia > Methanosarcinales > Methanosarcinaceae > Methanolobus. The sequence continues at coordinate 14,921 of JAASSR010000007.1, read as the reverse complement.
TTAATTGTTTCTCTTAGTTAATGTTGTTCTATTTATGATCACGCTGCAATCATTTTAAAGACATTCTTGTTTGGCAGTAGTATTATTTAGTATGATGATATCTAAGTTATAGCTTCATTTTAGTAATGATACTTACAAATTAACATTAATCAGGTGGAAATATGAGCGGAAGAGTCTGGAAATTCGGAGATGACATTGATACGGATGCTGTAATTCCGGGGAGATATTTGATCATGAATACCCCTGGAGAACTTGCAGAGCATGCTTTTGAGGGTGTAAGGCCTGAATTCCCTAAAGAGGTAAAAGAAGGTGACATCATAGTCGCCGGAAACAATTTCGGATGCGGTTCTTCAAGGGAACATGCTCCGATAGCACTTAAGGGAACAAAGATCAGTTGTGTTATCGCAAAATCATTCGCACGCATTTTTTTCAGGAACTCGATAAATATTGGTGTTGCACTTCTCGAATGTCCTGATACAGACAGAATAGATGATGGTGATCGATTAGAGGTAGATTTTGCAACAGGTGTCATTAAGAACATCACAAAGGATGAGCAGTACCAGGCGACACCTCTCCCTGAGTTCGTAAGAGGTATCATGGATGCAGGCGGACTTATAGAATACACAAGGCAGATCATCTGATAGCGATTTAAAATTATTGAATTAAGACCATATTTTAGGAGCAATCATGACACAGTATAAAATACCTGTAATTCCAGGAGACGGTATAGGACCTGAGATCATTGCTGAAGGCCGTAAGGTAATTGATGCTGCAGGTGAAAAGTTCGGATTCGATGTTGAGTGGATAGAGTATCCACACGGAGCAGACCATTATCTTGAAACAGGGGAGCTGATATCTGAAGACTCTCTGAAAGAGCTCTCTGGTTATAAAGGGATATATCTTGGTTCTATCGGTGATCCAAGGGTCGCACCTGGTGTACTTGAAAAGGGTGTGCTGCTTGCTGCAAGGTTCTACTTCGACCAGTATGTGAACCTTCGTCCGATCAAGCTCCTTGAAGGTGTCTGGACACCCATAAAGGACAAGACCCCTGCAGATATTGACTTTACAGTTGTAAGGGAGAACACCGAGGACTTCTACATCGGCATCGGAGGACGTGCAAAGAAAGGTGAGAGCAAGGATCTTCTTGAAGTGTCAAGAGCACTTTACTCTGCAAAGTTTGGACTTGACATCGAAACAGATAGTGAGGAAATTGGTTACCAGATAGGTATGATCTCAAAAGAAGGTACACAGAGGGTTATCAATTATGCATTCGACCTTGCAGAAAGCAGGAAAAAACATGTTTCATCAGTTGACAAGGCAAATGTACTCTCAGATATATACGGTTTCTGGAGAGAAGAGTTCGAGAATGTCGCAGACAAACATCCTGATGTGACCACCGATTTCAACTTTGTTGATGCTATAACCATGTGGTTTGTCAAGAATCCTGAATGGTTCGATGTTGTTGTAACCCCGAACATGTTCGGTGACATTATAACTGACCTCGGAGCAATGGTTCAGGGAGGGCTGGGACTTGCACCCGGAGGAAATATCAATCCTGAGGGTACCAGTATGTTCGAACCGATCCACGGTTCAGCACCGAAGTATAAAGGGCAGAATAAGGTAAATCCTATCGCTACTATATGGGCGGGAGCAATGATGATAGAGCAGCTCGGTGAAAAGGAAGCATCGGAGGCTATTGTTTCTGCCATCGAGACCAACATAAGCGAAGCAAAGGTCCAAACCTATGATATGGGTGGCTCTGCAGGTACTTCCGATGTTGGTGACGATATCGCAAGAATAATCCTTGGAAAGTAAGAATCTCAAATGCATCCAATATGGATGCGTCTTATTTTACTTCTTTTCTATTATCTGGACTATTTGCTCTTTATTTTTCTTTCCGGTTTATATCATAATAATAATGGTAATTATATTCTATAGGATGGATATACTTTTATAGCTTTGTCCAAACAGTTCTAAGTGGAACTTGTGGTGTAGCGGGCCTGTAGAGTTAAAATAAGAACAACGGACCTTTAACCTTAAGTTAACTTAAAGGAGTGTGAATACTCTCATGGCAAAATCAATTGAAGAACTGGAAAATGACCTTGATATTATGAATGAGATGTTTCGTAAATACGTAAAACTCTCTTTAAATTATCAAAAACAGATCAATAATGCAGACATACCAGAAGAGCAACGTCAGGTTCTGATGGAAAGACTGGAAGTTGAAAACGAAAAGGTTCGAAAGGCAAAAGAGAAAATGGAAAAGTTCGAGAAAACAATTGAAGCTCTCAAGAAGTCCAGTGATAAGCTTAAAGAGACAGCTTCTTCAAAAAAAGAACCTGATGAATATCTTGTGGCCTACAATTAAGTCTCCTAATTAACAAGCCACTGATCACATATAATAAAATTTATTTCAAATAAGGACAGGAACTAGTTCACTATACGTGTTCCCAGATCCACACTCTTCCTTTTCTGATCATTCTTTTTTTCCTGCATAATGACCTTGAGAACATTCTGTGGATCACTGCCTTCCATTACTATGGTTTCAATATTGCAACGTTCAATAATCTTTGCTGCAAGGGGATCCACGGGTGATTTTGATCCTGCTTTCATTTCATTTTTCATTACTGTATCGACCAGTTGCTTTGCTGTCATTGTTTCATATTTGACAGCCTTCGGATCCTTACGCGGATCCGCAGAATAAACTCCGTCAACAGCTGTGGATATTACAAGCAGATCAGCTCCAAGGTACTCTGTGAGGATGGCTGCAACCGCATCTGTGGTCTGACCCGGGATGACTCCTCCCATTATGATTATCTTGCCTGATGAAAGGACACTCTGTGCTTCTTTGTAATCTTTTGGAGGTTCGTGGTAGGCTGCATCTCCAAGTGCTGATATGAGAAGCTTTGCATTGAGGCGGGTTATATCTATGCCTATGAAGTCGCAATCCACCTCGTTTGCTCCTGTACTGCGGGCAACATTGATGTAATCCCTTGCTGCAACTCCGCCTCCTGTGACGACTATTATATCATGTTCTTTTGAGAGTTCTTTCAGTACATCAGCATATCCCTGAAAGCTATCCGGTTTAAGTTCTTTTGCCAGTATGGATCCACCGACTGATAATACGATTAACATAATGATCTCTAGTCGTTAAGCTGTTTTGATTTTAAAAGTAACGCTATAGATAAAATAGCTATAATTCCTATTATGGATGAAAATCCCGGAACGAGTGTTGATACAGATAATGGAGACCTATCCAGTCTCATATTTTCACTATGCAGAATTCTTCCATTATAAAGTCCTGTTACTTTGACCTGATCTCCTGTTTCAAGTTCTGTGGAACCATAATAGAACACCTTCAAAACATTGTTATGTTCATCTTCTATGGTGGCAGTATATCTACCCATGTTCGTAACAAGACTACTCAGATTTCCTGTTACTGTAATATATTTTCCATTATAGCTCGCCGTATCTGTAACAATATTACTTATGTTTACAAGTCCCATGTCTTCAGAAGGATGATGAATGACATAGGTGGGTATTAAAATACTCTCTTCTATGGGGTCATATCTGTATTCACCGGTTATTAGAGCCCGGTCACTCACATTGAATCCTTCAAAAAGCTCCATTTTAGTTGTATCGACATTCAATGAATCCGGACCATCACTGAGGATTACGGATTGTTTGTTCATTTCTGTAATATTGCCTATGACACTTATCTTTCTATAGGCCATGGTACTGTCATAAACAGTCGGATCTTCATTTATTTTGGAAATTGGCACTTTTTCAAGTTCGAACATCGATGCATATGCATGGGTGGCAGTACAGCTGAGCAATAGTATTGCCATAAATATAGTCCCTATCTTATTTGCACTGCCTTTTTGCATATGTATCACCTAAATAATACTTGTTTTGAGTATGATTTCAGAGTTTTCCTATCTTATGGAGTAATTCTGCATTGAGAACACTGGCACCTGCAGCTCCACGAACTGTGTTGTGGCCCATTGCAGTGTAACGGATACCTTCTCTTATACGTCCTACTGATATTCCCATTCCTTTACCCATATTCCTGTCAAGACGTGGTTGTGGTCTGTCCGGCTCATTCCTTACAGTGATCACAGGATCAGGTTCTGTAGGCAGATCCCCGAGCCCCGGGTTGAAATTAAGGAATGCTTCTTTGACCTGTTCAGGAGTTGGATCCTGGCTCATCTTTGCCCATATGTTCTCTGTGTGTCCGTCCATCACAGGAACTCTGTTACATGAAGCACTGATATCAATGTCCGCATCAATAATTTCTGTGCCATCAAACTCTCCGAGAAGTTTCAATGGTTCGGTTTCAACTTTCTCTTCTTCCCCGCCGATATAAGGGACTACGTTATCAAGTATTGCCATTGAGGCTATTCCATTATATCCTGCGCCGGATATTGCCTGCATAGTTGCCACAGTTACAGATTCAAGTCCAAACTGCATGAGTGGTTTAAGTGTAGGGACCATTACAATGGTTGAACAGTTAGGGTTTGTGACAATATAGCCGTCCCATCCACGATTATCCTGCTGTACATCTATAAGTCCGAGATGATCTGAGTTTACTTCAGGAATCACAAGTGGTACATCTTTTTCCATCCTGTATGCGGATGCATTACTTGCCACAGCAAATCCTTCTTTTGCAAAGTCAGCTTCAACTGTCATTGCGAATCCGGAAGGGAGTGCCGAGAATACTACATCTGCTTCAACCTTTTTTGGGTCCACAGGAACAACTTCCATATCCTTTACAGAGTCCGGAAGTCTACTTTCAAGTCTCCAGTTGGCAGCTTTTTCATATTTCTTACCGGCACTTCTTTCAGATGCTGCAAGTGATGTGATCTCAAACCATGGATGATTTTCAAGTGCCTCTATGAATCTCTGGCCAACAGCACCGGTTGCCCCCAAAATACCTGCTTTGATAAGCTCTGACATAATTTCCCTCTGGAATAAAAAAGAACCGAAAAGTAAAGAATATGGAATAAAGAGCTTCTCTTATTCCATTGTAATTGCGTCTGTCGGACACACGTCGACACATGCAGCGCAGTCCAGACATTCGTCCGCATCTACGATTGCAATGTTGTCACCATTAAGTTCAATTGCCTCTGCAGGGCATTCATCTACACATGTTCCGCAACCAACACATTCATCGACAGTAATAATTGCTACCATTTTGTTTTACGCTCCTTAAAGTTGTATACAAGGGCCATTGCCATTGTATATTTATCTACGATATATTAGTAGAAGTCTACATTCTATCATAACAGAAGTGAGATAAAAAGTTATCGTTGTCCACTTAATGCGGGAAAATATATACATTTAATGCTTTGATAGTCCGATGTTTGTTTAGTTATTTCGTTTCCAATTTGATTTTTTTTATACCTATAGTGGATATATTAATCTTATTAAGATTAATTTATATAGTTGTTTTTAAAATTGAGGCTGAGGTAAAATAAGTTTTGAATATGAAATATAACCAGGAAGGTATGTCTCCGGTAATAGGTATTTTATTGATGCTAATGCTAACCATTCTACTGGCAGGCATCACCGTTTCAGCGGTATACGGAGGAGATGGATTTTCATCTTTGCAGAAGTCTCCTATGGCTTCTGTTGAAGTGGAATGTGTGGAAGGTGGTGTACCGAACGCTGTCAGGTATGATGAGAACTATATTTATCTTATACATAGAAGTGGAGACCCTTTGATGACAGACTCCACAAAAATAGTCATATCAGGTGAAGGAAGTGCCTATGCAGGAGTTGTACCATGTGGTACGCGACACTATGGAGACATTTTGATCAGCTACAATAACCTGATGTTTGATGGTAAAATCACTCAGTTTGCTTCAAGGAATCCTGCTCTGTCTGACGGTATCTGGTCGGCAGGTGAAAAAATAGTTTTGAACGGAGAGGATAGTATAAATGGCAGTGTATGTTCTTCAGTATCTGTGGGTATTGATGGTATCACTGGTACATCCAACAATTATGGCCTGAAAAGAGATAGTACAATTACTATCAAAGTATTTGATGTAGAAAGTGATACTATAATTTCAGAAAGTGAATGTATTGTCATGCAGGCGGAATGAAAATCACAAAATCAGGTTATCAAAACCGTTTAAGTAATGTGAGGTCATAGGTAGTGCGATGAGCGGCAAAAGCGGATACATGAAATATTTCCCAAAGGAAACCTGTTATCCAAATCAGCAGGATGCAATGGATAAGATCCATGCTTCTCTCATTAATAAAGAGATAATACTTTTTGAAGGAGCATGCGGTACCGGTAAGACCCTGAGTGCCCTGGCACCTTCTCTTAATGTTGCAAAACAATTCCAGAAAACAGTAATTATTGCCACAAATGTTCACCAGCAGATGGTGCAGTTCATCAATGAGGCCCGTGATATCAAACAGACTAACGATCTCAAAGCTGTGGTATTAAAGGGTAAGTCTGCAATGTGTCCGAATGAGACGGATTACGAGGAGTGCAGACTTAAACGTGAGAATACATTTGATCTTCTGGAAACTGAAAGAGAGATAATTCTGAAAAAACAGGAAATGAAATCTGCTTTTGAGAATTACAAACGTTCAAAGGATCCTGCACTTGTGGCTCTGCGTGATGCTCTTTCCAAGGAACTGGATGTTGCAGAGGAAAAATCAAAAGAACTCAGGAAAAGATCATGTGACCAGCTTTATGAAGTTCTCCGATATGATGGTGAGGCTTTCAGGCAATGGCTTTTCGAAGATGTGCGTACTCCGGAAGAAGTAAATGAATATGCTCTTAAAAAGGGCATGTGCGGTTATGAGTTACTGAAACGCGAACTTAAGAATGCGGATCTGGTAATATGTAATTTTCATCATGTTCTTAACTCTGATATATTCATGACAGTGCTCAACTGGCTTGAAAAAGAGCCGCAGGATGTTATTGCTATCTTTGATGAGGCACATAATATCGAGTCAGCTGCAAGATCTCATTCATCTATTACTATTACGGAACATACCGTGGAAAAAGCGATAGCTGAGATTGAGGCAAATATTGATCAGATGCCTGATGGCGGAATTCATAACCTGCTGAAGATATTACTTAATGTCATAAGAGAAATTTACAATTCACGTTTTAAGTTCGGTGAACGTGAAAGGGTCGGAAGGCACTGGTATGATATGCGTATAAGTGATCCGTACGAACGCAACGATATGGTCCGGGGTAAATTCCTCAGGTTTGCAAAGGAATCGGGTTTTGGGGAAATGGCAGATATACAGAAGTTGCTTCTTGAAGCCAGCGAGTTCGGAGCCATGCTGGATGAAAATTATCGTGAGCAATACAAAAAAGGTCTGACAGGTGTTCTGAAGCGCTCCCATATAAGGTATGCAGCGGATTTTCTCTCTTCGTATCTGGTACTTTCTCATAATCTGAATTATTATCCGGTTCTGAATGTAAGAAGGGATCTCAATAATGAGATATACGGACGTGTGGAACTTTTCACATGTATTCCCAAAAATGTAACAGAGCCGCTATTTGATTCGGTTTTCTCAGCCGTATTGATGTCGGCAACCCTGCGTCCCTTTGATATGGTAAAATCAACTCTGGGAATCGGAAGACCTACATGTGAACTCTCTTATGGTACATCCTTCCCGGAGGAAAAACGTCTCACTCTTTCGGTTTCAGTCCCTCCTTTGTTTTCAAGGACAAGGGATGATCCTCAAACTCTGCAGGTGATCGAGGAGGTTCTTTTTGATGCAGTGGAGCAGACAAAAGGTACCGTTATTATCTTTTTCCAGAGCTCTTTCGAGGCGAAAAGGTACTATAATAAGCTGGAATCCCGGGTGGAAGTGCCTGTTTTCCTTGATGAAGTAGGTGTTTCATCCCAGGAGGTAAGGGAAGACTTTTTCAGGATAGGTGAGTCAGGCGGGAAAGCCGTTCTTGTTTCTTATCTATGGGGTACTCTCAGCGAAGGGATAGACTATCGCGATGGCAGGGGTAGAACAGTTATTATAGTAGGTGTGGGTTATCCGGCTCTCAATGACAGGATGAATGCGGTTGAATCAGCATATGATCACATGTTCGGCTATGGAGCCGGATGGGAATATGCAGTCCAGATACCAACAATTCGTAAGATACGTCAGGCCATGGGAAGGGTTGTACGTTCTCCTGATGATTACGGTGCAAGAATACTTCTTGATGGCAGATTTACAACTGAAGCTCCCAATAATTTCGGCAAATTCTCAGTATTCGAGATATTCCCTCCTGATGAGAGGGATGAGTTCATTGATGTGGAGCCTGAAAAAGTAAAATATTCTCTTATGAATTTCTTCCAGGATAATGCATAGTAACGGCAAAATCACCATTTTCTATAGAATGGTATATTTTCAGTAGTAAAAACAGCACTTCTATTTCTATATAGATACTTCTTTATGCTCGGAAGTTCTTCTGAATATAAGTACACAGTATAAGGTAATGGATTGGTCATTAATATTAATAATAAAGTTCCATTATTATTTAGGGGTCAAAATATGGCATTAGAAGATCTGATGAAAGAAATATCAGGAGAGCTTGAAAGACTTGTGAGCACCAAGACAGTCGTAGGAGAGGCTATGGTTGTAGGCGATACCACCATTGTCCCTGTTACCAAAGTTTCATTCGGATTCGGAAGCGGTGGCGGTGAAGGGAAGAAAATGGGTGAAGAAGAGGGTTTTGGTGGTGGTGGCGGTGCAGGTGCAAAGATCGAACCTGTTGCATTCATCGTAATTTCACCAGAAGGCACAAAAATGATGACTTTAACAGGTCAGACTGATTTCGGCAAAATACTTGAATCTGTTCCGGAACTGATTGAAAAAATCAAAGCCATGAAGAAGTCAAAGAAAGGTGAAAGTTCCGGAGATGATTCCGAACCCGGCGAAGAAACGGAAAAGTCTTCAGAAGACTGATCTTTATTTTTTGTTGATAGCCTGACCAGGAGCAGCTATGCTATCAGTTCTAACAGTAATACTGCTTCTTCTTGCAATTACAGTTCTGTTAGTGCTGTTTGCTGCTATAGATGTTGTTTTTGAGGTAAAGGGTTCCGGTATTTCAGTAGAACATAATGTTGCTGTTCACTGGCTGTTCTTCTCCAGGCAGGTAAGTCCTGCAGAGGATAATGAAATACATGAAGAAAAAGGTCATGGAGATCCTGAAGATGTAAAAGATGCTGAAAAGTTCGTAACTGAGAAAGTAACAGGTTACTTTGAAACATCAAAGGGGAAGAAAAGGGATAAAAAGAAAAAAAGGTCTGTGGATATGTCATTTTCCGAAATAATACAGGCTTTCAGACAATTGAGATCTCCTGTTATAAGAATGTTAAAAGGGCTTATTCATGCAATAAAGATACCATATGCAAGGATAAATGCAGTATATGGCTTTCCTGATCCGGCATACACCGGAGTTGCATGTGGTTATTCTCATGCATTGAAAGGTTATCTTGCCTGCAATTTTGAGAATCTGAAACTCCAGCTTGAACCAGATTTTACTGATAGCAGGATGGACCTTGACATATCTGGCAAGGTCAGTATCAGGTTGTATCGCTTAATTGCGGTGGTGATTTTGTTCATATTGAATTGGAGTGTAATACGTTTTTCATGGAATTTCTTTATAAAAAAGAAGTTAAAAAAACCGGATATTGATTTTTAGTGTTAATTTTTAATAGTATGGGTCACTGATAATCCATGACATGATTACTATTAAGTCCCCATCAAGACTTCATCTGACTCTTATTGATCTGAATGCAGAAATGGGCAGAGTGGATGGAGGCGCAGGCATTTCCATTGAATTGCCTCATGTTTCCATTTCCGCAGAGAGGTCAGATCGGATTGAAGTGATGGGAGATTCATTCCTGGCTGAAAGGATGCTTAATGCAGTAAAGCAGGTTCTTCCAGAAGGTGAGGGCATTTGTCTTAAAATAGAAGAGGATATGCTTGCACATGTTGGTTTTGGTTCAGGTACGCAGGCTGCATTGTCTGCGGCTGCGGCAGTGAATGAATTATATGATCTGGGTAAGAGCGTAAGGGAACTTGCCATAGCAGTAGGCCGTGGCGGTACATCAGGTATCGGTGTTGCTTCATTTGAGATGGGAGGTTTCATTATTGATGGCGGTCACAGATTCAGTGACAAAGGTTCGTTCTCACCTTCATCTGCAAGCAGAGCAGATCCGGCTCCGGTTCTTTTCAGACATGATTTTCCTGAATGGGATATAGTGCTTGCACTACCTGATACCACAGGTGCTCATGATGCAAAAGAAGTGAATATCTTCCAGAATGAGTGCCCGATCCCAATCAATGAGGTTCAGGAACTCTCTCATATCATTCTTATGAAAATGATGCCTGCCATTGTTGAAAAGGATATCGAGGCTTTTGGTTATTGTATAAATCACATACAGAATATTGGTTTTAAAAAACGGGAAGTAAGCCTTCAGCATCAGGCAGTTAGGGATGTCATGACTCTTATGCAGGATAACGGAGCCTACGGTGCGGGTATGAGCTCATTCGGGCCGGCAGTATATGGTATTGTGGATAATCATGAAGATGCTGCCTATCTGAAGGAAGATATACAGGAACTCCTTGATAATACAATAGGTGGCAGGGTTCTGGTTACAAAGGCAAACAACACCGGTGCTGAGATCAGGAGGGTCTGAACTGACTATTACGGAATTCACTGCATGGTTCGGGAAGCTAAAACTGGATTCGCAGGGAGAGGTGCAGGACTGCGATCTGTTTGATGGGAATCCCGAAAAACTTGCAGAACTTGTGGTTGAATTGCAGGAGAATTCACAGGCTGTTCCATTAAAAAGGACTGATCTAAGGGATGCTGCTATTGAATGTAGTTTTGTTGAGCTTGATGAGGATTACGATGTACTTCTGCGGGAAGTGTGTATAAGAGCGGCAAAGAGTCAGATATCCCGGACAGATTCCGATGATTCAAGAATCATACAGGCTGTTGAAGCCCTGGATGATATCGATAAAAATGTGAATGAACTCAGTGAGCGACTTTTCGAGTGGTATGGCAGATATTTCCCCGAGCTTGAAATGACAGGCGAGGAACTTGCAGGATTTGTTTCTGCCTATGGTTCAAGGACAAATATTCCTGAAGGACATGAGCTGTTTGAGAAAGCATCAAAATCAATGGGTGCTGAACTTTCATTTGCTGACGAAGAACTTCTGAGGGCTTTTGCGAACAATATCTGCAGTTTGTATGATACACGCAGGTATATCGAGAACTATATTAATAATAGCATGGGTTCCGTTGCACCAAACCTCTGCGAGATTGCAGGTGCTTCACTTGGTGCCCGCCTTATGAGCATGGCAGGAAGTCTGGAAAAGTTAGCTGCTTTCCCTTCCAGTACGGTGCAGGTTATCGGCGCCAACAGGGCACTTTTCAAGCATCTGCGTTCCAAAGCTCCATCTCCGAAACACGGTATTATCTTCAACAATCCTGTTATCAAGAATGCACCCTGGTGGCAGCGAGGCAAACTTTCAAGGGCGCTTGCATCAAAGATCAGTCTGGCTGCAAGGACAGATTTCTATTCGGGTGAACTGGATCAGTCAATCAAAGATTCCCTTGACAAAAAACTTGAAAGCATCAGGCAGGCAAACCCGAATCCTCCAAAGAAAAAGCCACATGGTAAAGGTGGTAAGCGTAAAAGTGGAGGAAAGAACAGAAGCAAGAAGAGTGGGGGTAAACGCTGATGCCGGTTAAAGAATTGCACAGTGGTATCTATGAACTGGATATCGATGACAGGAAAATACTTGCAACAAAGAACATGATACCCGGCACGAGTGTTTATGGTGAACGTCTAATTTCCGATGACGGAATAGAATATCGTCAGTGGGATCCCTGCAGAAGTAAACTGGGAGCCATGGTACTCAGGAATTTCGATATCCCTCTTGATGCGGATTCCACGGTACTCTATCTAGGTGCAGCTTCGGGAACAACAGTAAGCCACATATCCGACATTCTCATGGACGGACTTATCTACGCAGTGGAATTCTCTCCGCGTACCATGCGTGATCTTATCCAGCTCTGCGACCAGCGCCCTAACATCATCCCTATCCTTGCAGATGCCAACAAACCTCAGTCTTACGCTCACATCGTGGAAAAAGTGGATATGATCTTTCAGGATGTTGCCCAGCCCAATCAGGCTGAGATTGCAGCTATCAACTCCAAATACTTCTTAGAAGAACACGGTCACCTGATGCTCTCCATCAAGTCAAGGAGCATAGACACCGTAGCCAGCCCGAAAAAGATATTCAAGGAAGAGGTCCGCAAACTGGAAAGTGGCTTTGACATTGAGTTCGAGGTTCTGGAAAGAAAAGAGCTTGATCCATTCCATGAGGATCATCTGGGTCTTGTGGCCCAGATTTTTGTGGATGAAGAGGATTAGATCTCATCAAAACAGTTTCAAGAAATAAAACAGTATTGAAATTAACAGAGAACTTATACCTATTAAAATAATATATGACTGAAAAGAACTTTTCGAGATGAAAATGCCAGTCAAAAATGATATTGAAAGTTACAGGAAAAAGCACCATGAAATGCTGCCGGAGCCTGAAGAAGAATATAATATCAGTTACATAGGATTGTTCGGTTCTTATGTAAGTGGAGAGCACACTCCGGAAAGCGACCTTGATGTGCTGGTGGATTTTAGCAAGACACCGACTATTTTTAGATTTGCTCATCTTGAGAACCATCTTTCAGATTCTCTTGCATTTAAAGTTGATCTTGTCATGAAAGATGCATTAAAACCGAATATAAGGAAGTACATACTAAACGAAGTTGAAGCTGTTTGAGGTGTTAGTATTCGGGGCATAAAAGACTATGTACAGGATATCTATAATGCCATGAAGCAGCAGAAGATTTGTAAGTGACTGTTCGGTCGATGATCTTATTGAAGTCACAAAGACTCAGTATGCTGTGGTCAGGGTACTTGAGAATAGAGGATTTGTTTAGGGAATTGAATTCCTGGGCAATACATCTCCTTTTTATCAAAACCTTTATCTGTCCATATCTCATAAATGAGATACTACTCATACATGAGATTAATGTGGTAGATAAATGTACACAATAACCTCCCTCAAAGAACTGGCACTTCTCGGTGCCATCGAAAAATCTGTGAAGTTATCCTCTACGGAGTTCATGCATCATATTTCCGCCAGTTCCAAGACTGCTGCGAGGGTGCTTAAGCAACTTGAAGAGGAGGGTTATATATCAAGGCAACTTGTTGCGGGAGGACAGCTTGTCCACCTGACCGAAGAAGGCGTCGGTCTTCTCAAAAAGGAGTATTCAGATTACCAGCAGATATTCTGCAAAGAGCATCCTGATCTTGAACTTTACGGAGAGGTCATCACCGGTCTTGGAGAAGGACAATACTACATATCAAAAGAAGGTTATATGTCCCAGTTCCGGGACAAACTTGATTTCAAGCCATTCCCTGGAACTCTCAATGTCCGTCTCAATGATGAGAGTGCACAGATGCGTGACGATATGGGTATGATACACCCTCTCATAATCCACGGATTCAATGATGGTGAGCGTAGTTTCGGTGGTGGCAAATGTTATCCTGTAGAGATCGACGGAATAAAGAGTGCTGTTATCATACCTGACAGGACACACTATCCGGAAGATCTTCTTGAGATAATCGCACCTGTAAAACTGCGTGAAGCACTCAGGATAAAAGACGGCGATGAAGTAAAGATAGTGGTAAAAAATCCTCATAAATGCAAGTGATGATCGGGAAGTATCAGTGATGAATGATAATATTGATTCAGGTGTAAACGCTTATAGTGAGAATATACAGAGAGCTATCAAAGCTCTTCAGAATGGTGAGATGATCCTGCTTTTCGACCTTGAAGGTCGTGAAGCTGAAACTGACTTCACCATTGCTGCAAATGCTGTTACACCTGCTGCTGTCAGATCGATGCGTAAGGATGCAGGCGGACTGATCTGTGTAGCCCTTGATCCTGAAGCATCGGAGGAGCTGGGTCTTCCGTTAATGGCAGATATAATTAAAGATGCAAGCAATCCCGGTTCACCACTTCACAAGATCGTGGAAAAAGGCGGAGATCTCAAATATGACTCACGTTCTTCATTTTCCATCTGGGTAAATCACAGGGATACAAGGACAGGAATTCCTGATAATGACAGGGCACTCACCATAAATCAACTTGGTGAGATCATTGAGAAGACACTCGATGGTGAGGATGTCCATTTCGGAAGCGAATTCAGAACTCCTGGACATGTTGCAACCCTGCGTGCCGCAAAGGGCCTTGTCCATGAGCGCATGGGTCAGACCGAACTTTCTATAACTCTTGCAAAGATCGCCGGTATAACTCCTGCAATGGTGGTCTGTGAAATGCTTGATGATGAGACCGGCAGGGCTCTTGAAAAGAATGATGCTAAACAATATGGCAAAAAGCATGATCTTGTATTTGTTGAGGGTGAGGAAGTAGTTGAAGCTTATGATATCTGGCTGGGCTCAAAATCTCGGAAAAACTAAAATACTGTAATGTATATCTAGTTACAATCCCGCGGGATCGTAGGGTAGCCTGGTCCATCCTGTTAGGCTGGGGGTCTAGCGACTGGAGTTCAAATCTCCGCGATCCCACCAATTTAACCAGTTTGTTAATTTTTGTTTCCTATTGGATTTGTTTTTTTATTTTTCTATCGTTTTGTTAAGCCCTAAATCTGTATATGCATGTTTTTATTTTTCTGCTTACCATTCCAGATATTTTCTAAGTATCAAAAGAGAAGTTACATATAGCATTTCTAAATATACTATCTGTAATATTTATTAGCTGTAATTTTTCTCTGAAAAGAGAACTCATAATAATTCAGAATTTAAGCTTTTGACAGATATGGTTGAAAGTTAAACAAATATAATTTA
>JAASSR010000138.1 GCA_021767785.1 Methanolobus sp. | reverse complement strand
TATTATACAAACAGAAATAATTACTATTCACTGATTTGTTTTAAATAAAATCAGTACATAGATGCGCATCAAATTAGAACATGAGTGATGCCTGTTCATAGGTGCGTATTAAATGAAAAAACGGTTACTTGATGTAGTATTTGCTTCTGAAAAGAGAACGAATGTGCTATTATTTTTGCAGGATGGGGCAAAAGAAATGGCTACTCTTCTTGAGCTATTGGATACGAAAAGAAATTCATTGCTCCCTCAAATGAAGATTCTGGAAGAGCATCACCTTATTGTTCACTATAATGACACTTATGAGTTGACAACTATTGGGAAACTTGTTGTTGATGACATGATCCCTTTACTTGATAAAACCGATGTAATTGATATTGACGTTGATTATTGGGGAAGCCGGGATCTTGATTTTATTCCATCCCACTTGTTAGAAAAAATAGGTCAGCTTAAGAATTGCGAAATAATAACTCCGCACATTACAGAATTATTTTCCATGCATAAATCCTTTAATGTGGATTATAAAGTATCCCCTCATGTCTATGTAGTTACTACTACACTCTATCCAAATTTTGAATCGATAATTACAGAACTGATTGGGAATAATGTTAATTTCCACTATATCGTTTCTCAAAAACTATTTAACAAGTTAAAAATGGAATATCAAAAAGAATTTGCAGGTTTCATTAACAGTGAATTCTTCCATATGTATGTTTACAATAAAGAGATGAAATTTTTATATTTTACATTTGATAGTGTCCACTCTCTAGTAAGTGCGTTTAATAAGAAAGGAGATTTTGATCACCAGTTCATGTTATGCAAAGGTCAGAGCTCAGTCGACTGGACAAAAGAGCTTTATGACCATATTCTTGAAGATTCAACAGCAGTGGATGAGATTTAATTAATATCCTTCTTTTTTTTTTGAATAATTATTTTAGGGGTTTTAGGGCTTCGTTTATTTGATGATTGTATTAAAGATAGTTCCAGTTATTAAAAACTGTATTACAGCGTAGGATAATACAGAATATTATAAATCATTTTAAGCATTCATATCTTCATTTGTTTTCTTTTTCATTTTAGACTTAATATTATCTCTACGTTTTTTACTCATCTGTGACATGTCTTGTCCAATAAGGCCAAAAGCATCTGATCGACATTGTCGACAATGCCTCATCTGTAGAACATAAGGTTCACACAGATCCTGTACAGCTTTACGTTCTGCTGGTGTTGGCGGTGTCATGTCTGCAAACTTAGCCTGACAGATAAGTGGCATTACATTCATAATGTAAGCACCAAGTCCACTGACCCTCTTTGCAACATCCAGAATGTGCTTATCATTGATACCTGGTACAAGCACAGTATTGACCTTAAGAACAATGCCAGCTTCTACTGCAAGTCTAATGCCTTCCAGCTGGTTGTTTATCAGGATCTCAGCAGCTTCTACACCATGATAGACTTTTCCTTTGTAATTTACGTGATCAACCAGCTGAGCTTCAATTTCCGGATCAATAGCATTCAATGTTACTGTTAATGTATTAATTCCTACATTCAGCAAATCAGGTATTTTTTCAGGTAATACCAATCCATTGGTGCTCAGACAGAATGTAATATCTGGAAACTCTTTCCTGATAAGTTCCAGTGTTTTAAATGTCTCATCGTTTGCAAGAGGATCGCCGGGACCTGCAATGCCTATTACTTTAATAAAAGGATATTCTTCTAGAACCTGTTTTGTCTTTTCAAGAGCTTCCTGAGGTGTTAACACCTGACTTGTCACACCAGGTCTGCTCTCATTAACGCAGTCAAACTTGCGATCACAGTAATTGCACTGAATATTGCATTTAGGAGCTACCGCAAGATGAATTCTTCCGAATTTATGTTGTGCATCTTTAGAATAACATGGATGTTGTGATATTATTCTCTTAGTTTCATCATCCATTGATACTTCCATTTCGCAATTGTTCGATTTTTGGTATTCCATAATGATAGCTCCGTTGAAACTAAAACCTGATTAATTCCTTACCATGGTTTGCCCACATTCTGGACATTTGTTCTGACCACATGGAACGCCAAGGGTGTGAGGTTGTTCATAACCGCAGCCCGGGCATTTACATTTTTGTCCGGGTGCGTTGTTTCCTGTTTCCACACTTTCATTGAAGCGTCCTCTTTTTTGTCCCCTTCTTCGATTATGTCTTCCACCAGCGCCTTTACCCATAGGTCCTGTTCCGTCTTTTCCTGGCATTGTATAATCTCCTCCTTCCACTCGTATTGATTTTCCATATACTAATGCATCTGCAATTTTTTGCAGAGTATTTTGCAATGTTCGTTGATACGTTGATTGATGTACTTGCATTTTGTCAGCAGCATCGCCCTGTTTCAGATTTTTGATGTAACTTAATCTTAAGGATTCCAGTTCATCGATGGTTATGTTGACCTCGTCAAGTTCATTCAAACAGATTTCTGTTGGTTTGAAGTATCTAACATTGTGTTCAAAATCAACCATTCTTCTTTTTCTCGGACGAACCATATTTATGCATAATAATGCATAACTCATATAGACTTTACGCTTGTTTTCAGTATGTGTTAAAATTTTCATGATTTGGCGATCTTTTAAAGCTTAGAAGCCTACACGGCGAAAATCTCTTTTTCCACCTGCAGAAACTTGTAGATAAAAACATGATATTTCTGAGAAAAGCAAGGGTAGAATAATCACTTCAAAGGGATAATCGGTTTTCAAAGAGGTATGGATATCTATAGTTCGATTATTTGATAAGGAAAATAAGGGAAAGGTTGGAAATGTAGAAATAAAAGAGAAATAGTAATGGCGATTAATTTGATTTAAATTTCCAGAGCACAAAAATCATACTTATGAGAGTCAAGGCTGAAAATCCCGGTGTTTTATTGGTGTTTTCTGTTTCATTTTCAATTGTTTGCGCTTCCTCAACTGATTCAAAAGCAGGCACGTACTCATCCTCATAAAAAACAACGGGAACATCTGTTATATTTACTTTCCTTGCTTCTTCATCTATAATTGCATATATTTTATCTGCAGAAGTCATTTTTTCTTCAGAAGACAAACTCTTTTTAATACCTACTCTCAGACTTCCACGATATTGATCCTGGATTCCAATCCCCCCATATGTTGCCACTTTACCAGTCTTGAATATCTGATCACGAGTGTTCAGTTGTATTGAACGTAATGTTTCATACCATTCGTTAAATTCTTCTTGATTATCCCATTCCGGAACTTCTCCGTAGATTGCGAGCGTAGAAATTTCTTGTCTGACAGTTATATCTCTGCCGCTCTTTACATATTCTGCCAGTCCTTGAATTTCTGGTTCGACCAACCCAGAAGTGTCTTCCATTATCTTATCTCCATAATCACCATACCCGAATTCCACCGGAATATTCTTGATCTCCTGATCAGTGGCAGAATCATCAATAACGGAATATATCTCATTCATCAGTTGTTTATCAACATCCGAGTTTCTGAAAAGTATCACAAGATATCCTCCCGAATTGCTGCCACAAGAGACTACATCACCATAAGGGTACAGGTATTTGTCTGTAAAGTCATCTTTCATTGTCTCGCTCAGCTCTTCAAGAGTTGAATTCCAGTTTTCCTTTTGTTGTTCTGTTTCAAGAACAGGAAGAGTTCCATATCTTTCGATCAATTGCTGATCGTAGGGATATAGACCAAAGTAGTAATCATAATCAATTTGTTCAGAAACTTCTTCAGCATTCATTAATCCTTCCTGCGATATTAATTCATCTGAATAGTGAATTTCTATATCTGGTTCTTCAGTCTGTATCGTATCATCAGGCAATAACTCCTCTTCCTCCAAGAACAGAAAATCGGAATATTGAAAAACTACACCTACCTCAAGAATACCCATTTTCTGAGCTTCAGTTTCGAATGTCATATAAATATCTTCAATTGTACTATTATTGACTTCTGATCCCTCTAAAAAATCAACGGTAAAATATCCTGATGGAAAATGATACCCATAACCAATCAATGGTCCATTATTTGGATGCTGATATTTTAGCGTCACATTATTGGTCTGGTCAAAAAAATCCTGCACTTGAGTCACACTAAAGCCTGTCCCATTTCCCCGTATGTCGATGATATTTGGCTCGAATCCTGTATCTTGTTGAACTATCTT
>JAASSR010000137.1 GCA_021767785.1 Methanolobus sp. | reverse complement strand
TCAAGTCCGTGTGCTTTTACTCTTGCCCCTTTTATCTCTTTGATGAAGCCTTCTTCACTTATTATCTGTATTTCTTCAGACTCAGCAAATCCTACAATAATCCCGTTGATCATTATTTTTTCCCCGGGATGCACACCTAATACATTTCTTATGATACGTTTTCCATGATCTTCTACATTGACAGGGGTCATCAGTTCCGGCACTTCAACTAGTTTAAGCTTCAGTATGTTCCCCAACTTTGCTGCAATATCAATGGCATCTGTATTCCAGGGTACGACAATTCCATCAGGCATTCCCGGTCTTTCTATCTGTATAAGGGGTTTGGTATTAGGATTACCTACTTTTGACATTACAATATTTGCAAAAATAAGACCATTGTTGGTTGTTTTACCATGATTTAGAAGAATTACAAGATCCTTCTTTTCCAGGAAACCCTTTATACATCTGCTTGGTTTCAGATTTTTTCTGATATCGATAACATCTTCAAGATGGGCATCAAGTACTGCGGTTTTACCTATAGTGCCGGCCATTACTGCAGATATATTTCCACATTCATTGAGCTTTTCCAGTATTACCTCCGTCATCCCGGAATCAATAACGTCCGGTCCATGAATAACTACTCCAATTTCCATATATTCTCTCTTTAAAGGTTTTTTTAAAAAATACATTTCCTTCCGATAAATTATTATCCACAGGAAATATCTTTTGCTATATGGGTGATATTAAGCTGACATGGCTCGGCCATTCATGTTTCCGAATAGATGTTGAAGGAACTGTTTTACTCATTGATCCTTTTATAAATGACAACCCAGTGGCTACGTTAAAATCTGAAGATCTTTATCCGGATATTATTGCGGTTACACATGGACACCGTGATCATCTTGGTGATACAGTGGAAATTTCAAAAAGATCCGGCTGTAAAGTTGTATGTATACATGAACTGTCCCAGTACCTTAGATCAAAGGGCATATCTACTGAAGGAATGAATATCGGTGGCAGCATTGAGGTTAAAGGTATTCGTTTCACAATGACAGATGCCCTCCATTCATCATCAATTGATGAAGCTTGCTGGGATTTTGACGGAGGGAAAGCAGCAGGCTTTATTGTAAGCATAGGTAACATCGTGGTCTATCATGCCGGAGACACTGGACTTTTCGGCGATATGAAGCTAATTGCAAAGCTCTATAGTCCGGATGTAGCCCTTCTTCCAATAGGTGGAAGATACACCATGGATTCCATAGATGCCGCACTTGCAGTTGGGATGTTGCATCCTGATATTGCAATTCCAATGCATTATAACACATTTGACGTGATCGAGCAGGATCCTATTATTTTTGAGAAAAAGGTAAGATCAATATGTGATACTAAAGTTATGATCCTGAATGTGAACAGCTCAATATTTTTATAAGCACCTTCTTATTAATTATTTTAGACTTTAGAAATGTACTACGGATAGGTTTATATTTGATTATGTCGAACGTATATTAGGCAAAAGTCGAGTTACATTTATTGCATAACATATCCCCTCTAGTTCTCGTCATACGGCTTTTGCCTTTCTGTTAATGACTATCAGACTTAATCGTATTTTCTATTTTATAATTATTCGGTTCTATCTTTAAATATAATTCAATAAATATGATTTAGAAAAAAAAGAAAGGCATTAATGCCCTTCAAGACTTAAATCCTATTTTTTGAAGCATGTATCCAGGTGTTCTTTTGATGCGGGTTTTGTCGCCAGACTTACAACAATTGCTACAATGAAAGCAAGTGGTGTGGCAACAAGTATCGGATCAACAACGGTCCATGTGCCGGTCAGGATCGTGTCAACACCAAATATTGCTTTGCTTATTCCAAGTGGTACTGCTTCTGATGCATGAACAAATGCAAGCCAGAAGAGGCTGCTGAATGTTCCTACCAGAAGACTGGCAACTGCTCCTGCTTTTGTCATGCGTTTCCAGAACAGAGCACCTACATACATTGGCAGGAATGCTGCAGCACAGAGCCCGAAGAAGATCGCAGTGGCTCTTGCAATGATGCTTATCGGGAGTATGTAAGCAAGTATCACACTTGCAATGATGGTAACTGCTATTGCTGCCCTGGTGATGTTAATAGTCTGTCCGAGTTCTCCTTTTTTGATGAACTCCCGATAGAAGTCATGACCAATGGATGTTCCCATTGTATGGAACTGGGAACTTAAGGTTGACATGGCTGCTGCCAGCAGAGTAAGCATGAACAGAATGACAAAGGTTTCCGGCATTGCGCTGTTAATGAACTCCGGCATAATAAGATCCGTGTTCCCTCCGGCGACTACAACTGAAATCTTTCCAACTGTCTGATGGAAGTAAGCGTTGGAAAGGGCACCGACAGTAAAAGCAACCCCTGTCATCATAAGGATGAAAGGACCTCCTACAAGTACGGCTCTGTTCAATGAAGTATCATTCTTCACTGTCATGAACCTTACTGCCAGTTGTGGTTGTGCTATAACGCCGATCCCTACACCAAGTATCAGTGTTGATACAAGGGTCCACCATATAGGCGAACCGAAGGCGGGCATTGCCGTCCAGCCAAGATGCCCGCCTGCAGCAAGACTTTCAGGTACAAGGTCGCTCATGGATGTAAGTGCTGAATGGGCTGCAGTAACTCCACCCAGTTTTATATAAGTGAATATCAACAGGATGGCCATTCCGATGAACATAAGGGTTCCCTGGAGGGCATCAGTATACATAACAGCTATAAGTCCGCCAGTGATCACATAAGCGGCTACGATTACCGTGAGAATAAGAACTGCGACATCATAATTTATCTCAAGTGTGGATTCCAGAAATCTTGCTCCACCGATAAGTACTATTCCTGCATAAAGTGGCATGAAGATTCCTATAAGGGCACCTGAGAATCCCTGTATGAACCTTGACTGATATCTCCGTCCTAGCAGTTCAGGGAAAGTCACTGCACCAAGATTAAGCCCCATCCGGCGTGTTTTGGAACCGAATATCACAAAGGCTATGAATATTCCTATGAAGATGTTCATAAAAGCAAGCCATAAAAGTCCCATTCCAAGGGCACCCGCAGCACCTCCAAATCCTATAATTGCGGATGTACTTATGAAAGTGGCACCATAGGATAGTGCAAGAATATAGGGATGTATCTTCCTCCCTGCAACCATATAGTCTTCTGTCTGTTTTGTTTTTTTGTATCCGAGCCAGCCGAGGTAAAAGATCACCATCAGATAGATCAGGATGATAACTCCAAGTACAGGTGTGCTAAGAGCCATCATTCCACCTCTCTGTCATCAGAACCATCGTTCCATTTAAGGGCTCCATAGATCATGCAGCCAACAGCGCTTATAAAGCAAAGTATATAAGCAAGCCAGATTTGCGGGTCATCTATTCCAAGCATTTTTCTCCTTCCTTTTAATCTTTACAATAAATAATGATAAATGCTACCATGTCAAATGTTAGCATAACACTCTATTTAAACTTTAGCAAATGATATGGCATGTCTGAGGCTGGTAAAAAAAAGTTTGAAAAACAAGAGATGATGTTTATCAGCAATTGCAAATGAAAAAATAAGGGGGTATAGATCGCCCTTCACTTAACAGGCATGCATATCTCTACAATATGATGATTTAGGGGATGCTCTTCAGGTGAATTCAAATAGATCTCATAACCTGGCCTTGAAATATCCATTTCAAAGTTATTCTGCATTATCCATCCGACGACCTTTTCCCATGCATTTTCGTATTCTTCAGGTCTGGTAAGCTCTGCAGTCATTGTCACATATTTTCCACCGGGTATTTTTTTCTTTTTTATCTCTCCCTCAGGTTCTGTATCATCATCAATGGTCATGCATACTTCTACTGTAAGCTCATCCGGCGGTGTGACAGCCGGATCATCAAAATACGCCGACAACAATATTGTGTCAGGTCCAATTATTTGTTTAGGATCTGCCCATTTGAATAGTTTGTCAAATAATTCCCCGAATACCTCGGCCTTTCCCATATAGTTACCTGTGGATGAGACATAGGCCACAGTTCTTTCTTCAAGTTCCTTTATTGATGGTTCTTTCATGATTTCCAAACTTATCACCAAACCTTATTTTAATATTATATTCTGCATCTACAGTATTAAACTTCATGCTATGTAAGATGAAAGTAATAATCAT
>JAASSR010000136.1 GCA_021767785.1 Methanolobus sp. | reverse complement strand
TTGTCATAATTCTTGACAATTTTAGATCACACAAAGCAAAAGATACAGTAAATTTTTCATTGAAAAACAATATCGACTTGGTCTATTTACCTCCCTATTCTCCAGACTTAAACCCTATTGAGTTCATTTGGAAAAACGTAAAAAGAGTGATTTCATGCAACTTCGTGCATGATATTGATTGTTTGAAAAATATGATTGCAGTCGAGTTCATGAAATGTTCATTAAAACTTAGTTTTGCAAAAAGATGGATAGAAAAGTTCATGAGTGATAAGTTAGAAATGTTTAGTTAATGACTATAATTGTATGTTCATTGCTTTGTTCTGTCTGTAACGTTCCCTGTGAATTGGCATACATTACTGCTGCCATTAATACAAGAACTATCGAAAGAGCCAAAATTACATAAAGATATTTACTGTTGTTTGTTTCCTGTGTCAAATTCCCCACTCCGTTTGAATTTTCAATAATTATTCTTTTTTGCAGGCTTATTTAGTTTTCCGGTGCTTTCTATGTATCACTTTTTCCGCTTCGATCACAAAGAACACAGTACTTGATACCAATATAATGAATATCCAGTCCAGAAATTCAAGAGGAGCTGTATCGAGTATACTGTTCATTAGCGAATTGTATGTAATAAAAAGCTGTAGCAATATAACCGTTACTATCCCTCCCAACATAATTCGGTTTGAAAACAAACGGCCTGCAACGTTTTCATAGATGGATTTTGAAGTGAAAAGATAGAATATCTCAAAAAAGACTATGGTATTCAATACGATGGTCTGAGCTTTTGCTATATTGCTACTGGCATTGCCTATTTCGAAGAAAAGTAAAAAACTTGCAGTTACCATCAACAGGGCTACTATAACTATTCTGCGTTTGATTATGGGAAGCAATAACGGCTCATCCGGAGAGCGTGGTGATCTCATAAGAAGGTGTTTTTCTTTTGGTTCGAATACAATGGGTACACCAAGCCCAATAGCTGTAACTGTGTTTATCCATAGTATGTGAAGAGGCATAAGCGGAGGATTTGTTATACCAAGTAGTACAGCTGCAATAATGGCAAGGCCTTCCGCTGCATTGGTTGGTAATGTCCAGAGAATTACCTTCTGTATCTTATTATAGACATCCCTTCCCTCTTCAATTGCATTTACAATGGATGCGAAATTATCGTCTGTGAGAACCATATCTGAAGCTTCCTTGGCAACTTCAGTACCTGATTTACCCATGGCGATTCCGATGTCCGCTTTTTTAAGTGCAGGAGCATCATTAATACCATCTCCTGTAACTGCCACAATGTCCCTTTGTTCTTTTAAAAGGCCTACTATACGGGATTTATCTTCAGGAGACGTACGTGCAAAAACAGAAACAGTATTTAATTTTTCTCTTAATTTTTCATCCGACATCTGCTCCAGGTCCGAACCAGATAATGCGCCCTCTGTTTTGATCCCTAGCTGGTCTGCTATACTGTTGGCCGTGAGTACATGATCCCCTGTTATCATGATGACCCTGATACCCGCGTTACTGCACTTTTTTATGGCATCTTTAACTTCTTCTCTTGGAGGATCCATCATTCCCTGCAATCCCAGGAATATGAGTTTGTCTATATCTTCAGGTTCCAGTTCATTTTTTGATTTATCTACATGTTTGCAGGCCATTGCGATCACACGCAGGCCTTCGGAAGCCATGTTTGAAGCCGTTTCAAGTATTTTATCATTTTCAAGGTCAGTTACGTCTGTGCCATTATACTGACCCTGACACATTTCAGTTATTTTTTCCGGAGAACCTTTTACGTATATAATATTTGAATTTTCATTTTCCTCATGGAGAGTGGCCATATACCTGTTTTCTGATTCGAAAGGGATTTCGTCAAGTCTTGGTAAATGGAAAGAGGAAACTTTAATTGCCGATGCCAGCAGAGCACTTTCGGTTGGTTCTCCTGCTATACCGTCATGTTCTCTGACATATGCATTATTGCACAGTGCTCCTGCTTTAAGTGTACTTACAAGTGAAGGGTAACCTTGAGCATCAACCTTTTTTCCTTCCTTCAAAAAATCGCTTTCTTTGGATTGTCCGTCACCAACTTTAAAAACCCCTTCAGTAGTATAGATCGAGGTTACCACCATCTGGTTCATTGTGAGTGTTCCTGTTTTATCAGAACAGATGACAGTTGCAGAACCAAGGGTTTCAACAGACGGCAGGTTTCGAATGATTGCATTTCTCGAAGCCATTGTGTTAACACCGATGGCAAGAGATATGGTGATCAGAGCTGGCAGTCCTTCGGGAATCGCCGCAACAGCCATACTTATAGTTGCCAGGAAAATATCGAGAGTTTCAAAACCCTGCAATCTGCCTGCAATATAAGTTAAGGCAGATATGAAAACAATAACTATAAAGAGCTTTTTTCCAAATTTATCCACGGTTCTTGTAAGGGGCGTGGAGAATTTTTCTGTTTCCTGGATCAATTCCGATATTTTACCGATTTCAGTATCAACCCCCGTTGCCACCACAATTCCCATACCCTTGCCCTGAGTTATGAGTGTTGATGAAAAAGCCATATTTGTCTGGTCGCCAAGTGGTACATCTTCATCTTCAACAGTCTCAATATTTTTTTCTACTGCAATGGATTCACCTGTGAGAGCTGACTCATCTATCCTGAGATTTTTAGTCCGGAACAATCTCAGATCAGCAGGAACCCTGGAACCGGCTTCAATGATCACAACATCTCCCACAACTACCTCTTTACTCGGGATTATTTCGCGCATACCATCTCTGAGTATGGTAGCTTCCGGTTCCATCATTTTAGTTAACGACTCAAGGGCATTTTCAGCCTTTCGTTCCTGAATAAAACCAATCAAGGCATTTGCAAAAACAACACCTGTTATTACAGCCGAATCGGCATACTCGTTCAAAATGAATGTTACTATCGCCGCAGCTATCAATACATATATCAGAGGATTAGCAAATTGTTTTAGAAAAAGATAAACAGGTCCGTGCTTCTTCTTTTTTTCGATCTCGTTATAACCGTATCTTGACAGGCGTAACGATGCCTCTTCTTTATCAATGCCTTCTTTTCCGGTTTCAAGAAGACTGAAGGTCTCCTTTATTGTGGCACGGTACCAGCTGATCTCCCCATCCATAATAAAAAATAGTTCTTCTTTACTTATGATATTTGCTTAAGATGGCTTGCAGTATAATGTTGGATTTGGATACAGCCTGTCCTTCCAAAAACTAAAATAGATTGCACACTGTTAATTATTACATGAATTCAAAGCATGAAGATCTTGTCAGATCGTTAAACTCCAAACAGGAAGCGTATGTAGACCTGGAATTGGCTGAGCCCACAAATGGTGAATATCTACTGAGTGTATTTCATCTGGTTCCGGGTGGAAAATTCAATGTTCTGCAGGCTGCTGCGGAAGTTGCAGCAGAGTCATCCACAGGTACCAATTTCAAGGTAAATACTGAGACTCCTTTTTCCAGAAGAATGAATGCACTGGTCTACCAGCTTGATCTGGAGAAAGAACTTGTGTGGATCGCCTATCCATGGAGATTGTTCGACAGAGGAGGCAATGTGCAGAATATTCTTACCTATATAGTAGGAAATATTCTGGGAATGAAAGAGGTTGCAGCCCTTAAATTGCTGGATGTCTGGTTCCCACCCTCAATGCTTGAACAGTATGACGGACCGGGCTACACAGTTGATGATATGAGGAAATACTTGAATGTATATGACAGACCGATACTCGGAACAATTGTAAAACCCAAGATGGGCCTGACCTCTGCAGAATATGCCGAAGTATGTTACGATTTCTGGTCAGGTGGCGGAGATTTTGTAAAGAATGACGAACCACAGGCAAACCAGGACTTCTGTCCCTATGACAAGATGGTAAAACATGTGAAAGAAGCCATGGATAAAGCAGTTAGTGAAACAGGCCACAAAAAAGTTCACTCTTTCAACGTTTCTGCAGCTGACTTTGACACCATGATCGAAAGATGTGAAATGATAATCAATGCAGGTTTTGAACCAGGTAGTTATGCTTTCCTCATAGATGGAATAACTGCCGGCTGGATGGCAGTACAGACCCTCAGGCGCAGCTATCCTGACGTATTCATTCATTTTCACAGGGCCGCCCACGGAGCATTCACAAGACCTGAAAACCCGCTTGGATTCTCAGTA
>JAASSR010000058.1 GCA_021767785.1 Methanolobus sp. | reverse complement strand
TGAATATGGTCCTAAGCCCTGCGCCTTTGGCCAGGCTGGGCAACCCCCGCACAATGAGCATTGATTAAACAAATCCTTTGCATATTAACATTACGGATTTATAAATTTATAACTCATTTTCTAATATGATGAGAAGTAATAGTTGTGGTTGGCAAATAGTTCAGTATCAAAACGTTTCTTATTATTTTAGGCCCTACTTTTTAGACCCCCTACGGCATTTTTCAAAATGGTTCTGGCATCAAAAGATGTTACACTTCCATCTCCATTCATATCCATAGACTGATCTTTTGGTATCTTATCCACAGCCATTTGAAGTGCATAGAGTGCATCCAGTGCAGTATACATTCCATCACCATTGCCATCCCCCATACCGTTCTCCATGCTTATCACATTGAACAGACCATTATGAGTTTGGATATACAGTGCTTCATAATCATCTGCTCTGTTCACATAGATAGCTGCAATATCAAGATCCGAAGATGAACCTTCAACACCAACCACATCGAATTTGACATAGGCGATAGAACCGTCACCACTGAATCCTTCCCTATCAGCCAGACTTATCTTTATGATTCCGTCCATGACATTATATTCGAACAGTGACTCTGTAGTTAAACCCCCTTTGATGACCTCTGTGACTTCAATAACAGACGGATCATAACATAGTGTTATATCCATATTCCCTATTTTTTCATCTATTCCTGTCAATCTTAGTGGAATCTGTACAATACTTCCACCTGGTTTGCTGCGGGATTCGAAAGTAAGTCCTATAAATACTCTTGTTTGCTCTTCATCTGAAATACACCTGGTTTTAGAAGAATCCCATTCATAGCCTTCTATACAATAGCATTCACCCTGGAATTTAAAAGAACCAGACGGGCATTTCTTTTCGGGAACACATCCGGTTCCATCTGAATTCCATTCGTACCCATCATCACAAACATATTCAGAACCTGCAAGATGAGAATTAGAAGGTATGTAGTTTTCCACACATCCATATTCGTTAGCCTCTGGATTTTTGGGATCGCAAAATTCATTTGGATAACAGATAAAGTTCTCACAATTTTCACAATTCTCACCTTTAGCCGGTTCACATACACCCGGAAGGATCGCATGTCCCCTTGTAAGCGGCTTGAACTTGAGTTTGGCCGAAAATGTCTCTTCAGAAATCTGATTATCTAAAAATGCCTCTCCATCCGCAGGGTTACCAACAAGTTCCATTATCTGTCCATCGTCAAAGTATTGTCTAATTCGTACATTATAAACCGGAGATAACTCTTCAGCTACAGTAGTTAAGATTATAGCTATCCTTCTGAACTCTTCACTAACTGAACCGAACTCCGAGATAGATTGTTTATATTCAACAAGTACCTCATTTCCGGATATAGAAACTCTTGGTTCTTTGAATCCATTAGAAGACAATATTACCTCTATGTTTTCCTCTTGAGCGTGTACTGTTGGTAATACTGCTATTATGATTCCCATAGTTAGTATAGGATACACTACAGCCAGGCATAATATACTTGTTTCCTTGTTCATTTTCCTTTTTCCTCTTCTATGTATATCCTCCTGAACATTCAGGGCTTAACATATTCACCGAGAGAGTCACATGGACCTGAAATCAAAACGCCTTCCTCCCCCCAATAGGTACCTCCGGGATGCAGCAAATAGTCAGCAAGGCTTGTGTCATCAAGTGAATGACAGGCATGAATATAGGCGTAATCCAGATCAGGGTTGTTGGCCTTAGAAAGTGCCAATTTAGAAACTTCTGCATCAGACAAACCCAAACCCTGTCCCCGATAATAATTCTCAACATCTGAAGACATTCTTATGGATATTGATATAGGACCTACATTCTCTAATGAAGGAAAAGCTCCGTGACCAAAATATGCAATCGCTTTTGTGGAAGGTTTTGCCAGTTCATTAGTGATATCATCTATGCTGTTAACTCTGATTCTTACTATTTTGTAGCCCATAGAACGATATAGCCTGGTTGCATCATTAATCCTGTAAATATCCCAATAGTATTGAATCGGAGCAAGATCAGAAGAAATGAATATGTAAGCCACCTTCTGACTGCATCCATCCTTCACATTAGCATACTGGCTGAGAGGATCGCATATTTCTGTAGGGATGCAATCACAATCCTGGGGACATTTCAGACAGTTCTCTCCCTCCTGACATCCCCATTTTCCACACTCAGACCTTGTTGGGACATATCCTGGAACCTCTTCTTCTTTAATACAGACCCCTCCCCATGACACATAGCCAGGGTCACAGCAGCAATATACGTTCAGTTTATCCATGTCTTTTGGACACGATCCACCAAGATCAGCAACATTCATCGAGTTCGCCGGGCAATCTACTTTTTTACATTCTTCCCGGGAATCTGGTTTGTATCCATCTTCACATTTACATTCACAGACATTTGGCTCACTTTTTTTGCTGTCGTAAACCCAATAATCACCTTTCATTTCACAGAATGTATTACACTCTATGCATTTTTCGCCATCCCAACCATAGCCTGAATCACAGATGCACCTACATTCAGGCCATTCGCTTTTTCCATCCCAGATAAAGTGATCATTCACTTTACTGCACCACTCCTGACAATCTTTTCCATCTATAACTGCTTTAGCATTGTTTTCCAGTGCAGCAAAAACGGATTTTACAATATCTTCACTGCCCTGAGACTCGACATGAATGTTTATCACCGACCTGCGGTAACGGATATTTCCTACAATTTCATGAAACTCAGGATTTGACTCCGGTCTACCACACAACATGACAAATCTATCATTTGTACTTTCCAGAGTTCTATTCCAACCACCCATCCATCCTGGTGTGACACTACGACACTCATCTTTAATTCCCCGCATAAAAATTTCTTTCACTCGGTCTTCAGTAAGTTCAAAAAAATGCAATTCACAACTAGCTTTCCCTCCCGTTTTTTGATCTTCGTAATAGCAGTACAATCTATGTACTTTTGCATAATCCCCTTTGCCAGCTGTCATTTCACCAAAAGTCCATATGGCATAACATTTGTCATTGACAGTGAACCCGTATGGGAGCGGTGTTTGGCAATCACTTTCATTAAATAAGGTATCTTTATTAGGCAAAGGTGCCTTTGCATTCCCAACACCTGCCACACACATAGATAGAACTAATAAAAAAATGAAAAGAGCATGCAGTAAGCTCTTCAATGTGTAATACATATTTTATCCCCCACTGACAAATAGTGTATGATTATATCTTTGCTTTTTATCCTAGTTAAAAATAACCCAAATAATTAGAATAAAAATAATGCAAAAGAATGTACTGCATGGCACCTGAATAGTTGTGAGCTCCGGGTTAAACCTGAAACCACCTAACTAATTTTTTTAAAAGGAATTGAAAATAAATGAAGCTCTGAATGTGATCCCAATAGTTATCAGATAATTCCCACCATCTTTGAGATCTTCAGAGCAATGTTTGCCATATAGAAGGTAATGTTATTAACGAACCCCACAGGATCTATCACAATGTTACCAGCTTCATAGGCATCTAAAAATGTATTTGCAGGCTGTTTAGATCCCATTATGTTTCTGATGGTCTCTTCATTCGAATATACCACAACTGTCGGATTGATCTCTGAGCTCAGACCCACTACAGACTGTAATATTATCCTTGCATCCAGAGAGGTGACGTCCCCGCTATCGTCAACATCTACATTTACATTTTCTGCCATCTTCCCGGTTGACATCTGTAATGCACACAGGGAATCCACAGCACTGAGATAACCATCCTGGTTACAGTCGCCCTTCTCAGCTTCTATTTCTATTGCCAGTTTCTGAAATTCTACAACCGTAGAATCCTCTGTTACTACTTTCAGTTCCAGCACATTCCCATCATTTAGCTCTATGATACCATATATCTCTTCATTTCCAAGAAGATTGTTAACAATGTCAGGGACCTTATCTACATTTTGATTATAATCTGTAACCCTCTGGTTCATATCAGTAAATAGATCTGCACATGCCGTATTTGATAAAATGATAAAAAGTAGAAACGAGGAAATTATCATCTTATACATTTCTACTCCACCTTAGCCTTTTCTTCTTATAACGAGCACAGCTATGACAAAACAAACCATTGTCATCAGCAGCATGCTTCTATAACCTGCATTTTCTGAAGCTTCCTCAGTAACACTGAGAGTTCCGTCAATGGTGGGAGATATAACCTCTACAAGGTCGGTATTGTGAACTGATACGTCACTCAGGATCAGAGTACTTGATGAGCCGACATCACCCACTACCTCAAAGGATACAACCGCAACTGCACCATCACCATTTATCCCGGAAGAGTCTGCCAGTGCTATTATAACCTCACCCTCATTAGCCGTATTGGACTCAATATATGCATTTCCTCCAAGATCACCAGCTTCCACACCTACCGCTTGCAGGACTGCTGGATCATACATTAAGGAAATGTCCATACTTCCCACATCCACAGCTCCTTCAAGATTGATAGGAACCTCAACTATATCTCCGGCTGCACCTGTTGTATCGCTCACGCTTACGGTCATATCCTGTGCCAATGCAAGAGATACAAGGCACATTAGACTAACTAACAACAATATTCTTTTCATGGTATAACCCCCATTTCACTCCAATTCAGCAGAACTTCTCAGTATTTGTCTTGCATCAATTGATGTTACACTTCCATCTCCATTCATATCCATAGCAAGATCTTCAGGTATCTTTCCTACAGCCATCTGGAGTGCATACAGGGCATCCAGAGCTGTAAGTTCACCCCCGTCACCACCGGCATCTCCTTTGCTTTCCTCCAGGCTGATCACATTGAATACTCCGTCATAAGTAGCAATATTAACACGCGTCAGATCTGCCCTGTTAGCAGACAGAGATACAATATCCAGAGTAGAGGATGAGCCTTCGGCTCCAATCACATTAAATCTTACATTAGCAACAGAACCATCACCAAAGAAGCCTTCCTTATCAGCGAGGCTAACCTTGATCGTACCGTCGATAATATTATAATCGAACAGCGAATCGCCTGTCAGACTGCCTTTAACAACTTCAGTGGCCTCAAGGACAGATGAATCATATTCCAGTGTGATGTCCATATTTCCTATGTTTTCCCGAACTCCATACAATGTAAGAGGAATCTGTACACTACTTCCGCTTGCCTTGCTACGGGATTCAAATGTCAGGCCAGAGAAAGCAACTGTAGATGGCGGTGCAACATCTGCGGTAGTTGGAGCTGTGTCCCCTCCTCCATAGATAGAACTGACCTCACTCTGGGAAAGAGCATAGTTATAGATCCTGAGATCATCCATGTAACCTCTGAAGTATTCGGTAGATCCCGGAGGATCGATTCCTATCATAAGCTTGGATGCTGATGCCGGGGTCTTAGCAGTTGATATTTTAGTATCCTTAAGTCCTCCGTTAATGTAGAACTTAAAGTCGTTTCCTTCCCTTGTAACTGTAAAAAGGTACCATTCGTTGTAACTCGTTCCTGTGCTTGATGAAATATACTGACGGTCGATTCTAAGACTGGGGTATATGCCATTGTAATGGAACATAGCATACGGACTGTCGGTGGCAGATAGCGAAGATGTATCTCCTTTAGAGAGAACAACGGCCCATCCGCCTACCCCTGCATCCATTTTATTGAGCCATACAGAGAATGTGAAATCTCCTGCAAGATCAAGAGAATCGCTGTCTTTTACCTCGACATAACTCTTACCGTCAAAGCTGGCAGCAGCACTTCCAACTACACCATTAGTGAAAGCCATGTTTCCTTTCGGAGTCCCATGATTTTTATATGCTGAGGAATCCTCGTAGGTTCTATCAAAAGTATAATGAGCTACAAGCCCTCCTGAGCTGGAACCTGACGCTGGGATTGGAGAAGGTGTTGGTGCCGGACCTGGAACTGATCCTCCCTGACGTATGGAATTGATCTCACTTTCAGAGAGGGCAGAGTTATAGATCCTCACCTCATCAATCATACCTGAGAAATGGCCTCCATAAGAAGGATTAGAACCAATATGAGTATAATCCCATCCAGCACTCAGCCTCCCTTTTTCCTCATAGACTTTATCATTTACATACAGTTTTACTGTTTCAGCACCTTGATCGTAGACTACTGCCAGGAATGTCCATTCATCTTTCGTAACAGGATGGAATCCCAGAACACCACCAGTACCACTGAATGCAGACCATCCAACTCCTCCGCCACGATTATCGATATCTATACTACGATCAAAACCTCCATTATCATGTGAAATAACGGTTCTTGATTCAAGATCTGAATTAGCCCACCCAACCATGGTCAACTGTGGCATATTATCTGGATTGATGTTAACGGGTATACGCACATAATCATCCGTACCATCAAAGCTCAATGCCTGACCCTTAATCCCTGCAACAAAGTCTGCTCCATTGTTGGTTCCGTGATTATTGTTACCGGAATAATCTCTGGTATCACCATCAAAAGGATAGTAGGAAACAAGACCCTTCTCAGAAGGAGTTGTTGGACCTGCAGTAGATGTTTCCATCAGACCAAAGAAATAGACGGTCACATGATTTCCACCCCCCAGACCATTGATACCCATATTCTCCACCCTTATGGTGTGGACACCTCTTTCCAGGCCGGAAACCTCCAGATACTTGATAAATGTATCTCCTGCAAGATGATCCCCATAAGTATCCCCGGTCCATACTTCTGCACCATCTATAAGAACACGCGCCCAGCCATCGTTGCTATCACCCCATAGCTGCACACCGACAGTGTTCGTTTCAACGGTCGTCTCAGCTTCAACCCAGTTACCCTCGTTCATCAGTGCTATCCACTGATTATATCGCCAGATGGTCCCACTTGTTGTGATCTGGAAGCCTGAAGGTGATGTAACATACGCAGTATTTGCAAAGGCTACAACATCCGGTGGAGTTGCAAACTCAAGGGCATTTCCATCATACAATACAGTACTCACTTCTGCAGAAGCAACTGCCACAGAAGAAGAGAAAAACATTAAGCAAATAAAAAGAACATAAAGTATGCTCTTTGATGTATTATTCATACAATTTCCCCCTTTGTTCCCCACGAACAAGTAAGTATAATTAATATATCTTCTTTAATCTTAGTTAAAAATAACCCATTTAAAAATAACCCCGATCATTTGAAGAAAAATTATATTAAACCGCTGAATGTTGAAGACTAAATATTTAAAACTCAATCAACCTACAGACTTGAACATATCAAGAGAAATGTTTCTTTCTGCCGAATGATCAACAACAGGTTGCGGATAGTTAATTTCAATAAGTTGCTGACCTTTTTCCAGCGAATGGATTACCTTTGGATCAACTTCCGCAAGTTCAGGGATCCACTCTTTGATATACAGACAATCCTTATCGAATTTCTTCTGTTGAAGCCAGGGATTGAATATCCTGAAATATGGTTGTGAGTCTGCACCTGTTGACGCTGCCCATTGCCAGTTACCATTATTCACGCAGGGATCATAATCTACAAGTTTGCTGGCAAAATATCGCTCACCCAATTTCCAGTCGATATGTAAGTCTTTAACAAGGAACGAAGCAACTATCATCCTGACACGATTGTGCATGTAGCCGGTTGTGTTCAGTTCCCTCATGCCTGCGTCAACTATAGGGAAACCTGTCTTTCCATCACACCAGGCTTGAAAAAGTTCTACATCATCAGACCATGAGAGAGAATCGAACTTTTTTCTGAAGGCATGAGCAAAAACATAAGGAAAAGCAACTGCAAGGTGTGTGAAAAAATCACGCCAGTGAAGTTCGTTTATCAGAGTATGTCCTTCATCCAGTTCATTTATCACATAATGGTAGAATTCTCTTATTGATATAGTACCCAGTTTATTATGTGCGGAAAGTCCGGTAGTCCCTTTTATTGAAGGATAGTCACGTTCATTATCATAATTCCTGAAATCTTTCAGCTCCTGAAGTACAGACAGAGCATGACTTCTTCCACCTTTTGTGAAAAGAGAAGGATTTCTTTTCTTTAACAGATCAGAAAGCTCAGCCTGCTCCTCATCCAGGGAACCAGAATAGAATCTACTACCCTGCTGCATTACCGGAAGAGGAATATCCCTTTGTGAAGCTTTTTTGAAGAACTGAGAGAATACTTTGTACGGCTTACCGTCATTAGTAAGCACAGTACCCGGCTCATGGAGAAGAGCATCATGGTAAACAAATGTATCGATGCTTAGCTCTTCACATGTTCTCTTCAGAACAGAATCTCTTCTTTTACTGAAAGGAGTATAGTCGTGATTGAAAAATACAGCATCTATCTCAGTATTAGCTATAATATTTCTGATGATATCTTCAGGAAGACCTGAAAAAAGGAACAGCCTTCCATTTCTTTGCCTGAGTTGTTCCTGAAGGTCTTCAAGTGATTCAAGAAGGAAATGGAAAGTATTATAATTAAAATATTTTCGTGATTCATCTGCAAGCCGTGGATCAAATATGAAACAGGGTATTACCTCGTCCGAAGATTCCAGTGCCATATTCAATGCAGTGTTATCATCCACACGCAGGTCACGTCTGAATATGAAAAGTGAGCTCTTATAGTTTTTAACCATTCATTCGACCTCAATAGCAACTTCATTGTGCATCAATGCAGGCGGAACCCATGGAGGATTGTAGCGCATAAGGAAAAATTTCCCCTTTGTAACAATATTATTCTCTTCCAGTATAGATTTGAGGCTATTTCTGTTCTTTTCGATTTCATCCTCGTTGACATATCCCGAAAATCCGATAACAGCAATTTTTCTGGCAGGGATGGTATCAATAGAAATGGCATCATTTTCAGGTGCCGGAGAATTTGAAGAATCATATGGATCGGGTAGCACAAAAGACAGATTGACAGTTGACCCATCCCTGAAGGACAAGACCGGAGCTGTCATACTTATCTGCACATCTTCTTTATTGCTGCCGGAAATATAGGCCGCAAGTCTGGAAAAGGCCCTCCCGGTATCTTTTGCTTGCGTGGACACCAGAGTCATTTCTTCATAATGCCTTATTTCCACACCATCACCCAGCTCATGGACTGTTTCATATTTAATTTGTTCTGTTGTCATAGTTATATACACCCCTGCAATGAACCATGACCCTGTCATGACAGTTACAACTGTCAGCAAAGCAAATATGGCCCCCGCTTTATCCATAATAAGAGATTGAACCGGATTTTTAAAGTATCTTATGGGCAGAATGTTTTATGAAATCAATCCTCAAAAAGAATACTATATAGATTGTATAATCTATGACAGAAACATAGATTAATTTGATATATCCACTAATACTGTTCTAAGCTGTGATAGAAGCCCTTATATTTGATATGGACGGCGTGTTGATCGATTCAATGCACCTTCACGCAAAAGCCTGGAAATTAGCATTTGAGGATGTCGGTATAAGCATCGATGAAAGAGAGATATTCGCACTTGAAGGTGAGAACGATCCAGGAATAGTCAAAACCATAACTGACAGATACATATCTGAGTGTTATTGTTCCAAAGATGTATTGGCCTCCATACCTGCAAGGAAGCATGAGCTTTTTAATAAAGACAGTGCTACTATGTTCGAAGGCGTCGATATATGTCTCAGATCATTGAAGAAGAGATTCAGACTGGCAGTTGTCTCGGGTTCTGACAGGAATATCATGGAAATGGTGATGGAACGATATTTCCCCGGAATATTTGATACAATTGTCAGCGGTGACGATACAATACAAGGTAAGCCTGCTCCGGATCCCTATGAAAGGGCTGTTGAAATGCTGAACACCGATAAAGAAAACTGTATCGTTGTGGAAAATGCAATACTGGGAGTGGAATCTGCATTAAATGCAGGCATTTTTACAATCGGGATTCCCACTTATCTGGACAGGAAAGAGCTTTCACATGCTGATATTGTTCTACAGGATCACAGGGAATTATTCAGACTTCTGCAGTTACTCCAGAGATTTTGATCCCGAATAGCTTTCCAGTCTTTTTCTGATATAAGCAGGACCATGCATACGCTGAGCCTTTTTCTTTAAAACCGATACATTTGATCTGAATGTCTCATCATTTATCAGAGAATGAACTGCCTGCATCAGCTCTTCCGGAGTTACAGAATAAGTGAATTTCCTGCCATATCTGTTATTTTCAACAAAGCTGGCGTTGTTTTGCTGTTCATTATGTAATCTGTCAGGAAAGGAAATGACCGGAAGACCAAAGCTCAGTGCCTCTGTAATGGTCCCATGTCCGCCTGTGCAGATCACCATGTCAACTGACCTGTAATAAGGAAAAGGATCAGACACGAGTTTACGGATATCCACATTTTCAGGCACCTCTTCAAGCAAATTATAATCAAGGTCAGGGCCACCTATCAAAGTATAGTGGATATCACCATCCATCTTTGCTGCTTCAATTATGGTTTTGAATATCTGCAACCGATATCCGAATCCTCCTATACTGCAAAGTACGTGAGGACGTTTTATGTCATCTTTTGGGATCACTTCATCCGGTCTTTTTCTCAGAACCGGACCACTGAATTCTATTTTATCGTTAAACCTTTCAGGGAATGCAAGGTTTGAACCACATATTGTAAAAGGCGGCGGGAAATCCGGGATGAAGATAATGTTGACATTATTGTAGATCCATGTATAGAATTTTCTGACCATCGAACCTACAATTTCTACCACAAATCCTTTATTGGCGAAAAAATCCTGCATTCTGGATTGATTAACTATTATGCACGTGGGATTTTTATTTTTTATTGAAGCCAGAATTCCCAGATAATAGCCATCAGATATTACAAAATCAGGCTGGATGGATTTTACAAGATCAAAGACGTTTTTCATTTTACCTGGAGAGATACCTTTTGCAGTTTGCAGTATGGAACTTTTCAGATCCAATGAACCATTCTTTCCGGACAGTTTAAGTTCCCGGGGGATATCGGAGACGGCATGACCTGACTTTTCGATCAGTTCTTTTGAATATCCATAGGCTCCGATGCAGATCGAATGTCCCGAACTCTGAAGTTCATTAGCAAGTGAGATGCACCGACCTGTATGACCAAGACCTTCTCCACATACGAAAATAAGAAACTTCATTTTTTCTCCATGGTTTTAATATTGTTAGATACAACCCTTTCAAAGAATATAGCCATAATTAGAAAGACAGAGAGATTGTATTTATCGTTTATTTATATATAAAATAGAGATATCTATAGAAGATATAGATTAAATATTTATTTTAAATTCTGTACATATAAAAACATAGATGATTTAAAAATAATGATACAGGTGTAGTAAGTTGTTCCGGAAAAAGGATACTAAAATGCAGAAAATAATTCCGTCCGATAAAGCAGCAGAACTTCTGGAAAATGGATGGTCTAAAGCAGACCTTCACGTTCACACCTGTTGCTCATATGATGTACCCGCAAGTAAATGCACTCGCCCGGAAAACCTCATGAAAAAAGGACTTCAGGAAGGACTTGATTTTATTACTTTCACAGATCATGACACAGTAAAAGGATATGATGTCATGGGATGGAACAGGAAGAAACTAACCACTGGTGTGGAATTGTCCATTACTGACATGACAAACGTGGGACACACCGTTCATATCAATGCTTTTGAGTTTGATAAAGACCAGTATGCTGAAATGGAAAGTATTGTACAAAAGGATCAGGATATCTATAAGCTTCTGGATTATTTCAGAGATAACGATATTCTGCACATATACAATCATCCTTTCTGGTTCAAACCAGGAGAAAAACCGAATATCTTTGCTGTTACCGAACTTGCAAAGCACTTTCCGGTAATAGAATATAACATGCAGGATCTGAAGCAGAAGAATTTCTTCTCAATGCTGCTGGCACAACGTTACGGAAAAGGAATGGCTGTGACCACTGACAGCCATACAGGAAGAATAGGCAGGGTCTATACAGTTGCCAGAGGAGATACCTTCAGAGAATATTTCAGGAACATCGAAAAGGGCAGAGCCTACCTGATGATCGATGAGCAGATATGGAAACATATCAGCAACGAACTGAATGCCTGGGTAGAGCTTATTTTCAATATGGAAAAAAGACCTTCAGGATATGATGATTATTCAACTGGTGTAAACACTTTCGACAAAGTCGTGAACCTTATAGGTAGCGAAAAAATGGAAAAGTATCCACGTTTCAATAATATAACAATGAACCTGGCACAGCATTTCTTAGGCTCAGGATTACCTTTCCTTTTATACAGGATATCGAAACAACCCCAGGTATCCAGAATAAGTCGCATTGTGAATGCTTAAGATCAAGTATTGGTCGTTTTTCACATTCAATGCTGGTGAAAATATTTTATATCAATAATTACCTATGAACATCAGCTTGATCATTTTTTAATGCGGGCTATTTTGGTGCTATTATGAGAATAATGATCTTTGTTTGCGGAGAGGGACTTGGACATACCAGCCGTTGTATCTCTATTGGAAAGGAATTTATTGCGGCAGGCCACGATGTTCATTTCGGTGCCTACGGATATTCCAGAGAACTTATAGAACGCAAAGGATTTGTCACGTACGAAATTCCTTCAGAGATCACCCTTGTAGGCAAAGCTGGCTCTCTTAACATGAAAAGATCCATTCTAGCGACTTTTAAGAGAGGACAATTCCTTGGACTCATTAAGCTCAGAAAACTTCTCAAGAGAACTAAAATCGATGTTGTTATATCAGACAGTTATTACATGGGACTGATAAGTGCCAGATCACGTCTGTTACCCTGTCACCTGATAATCAACCAGTCCAACATGGAGGAATTTTTTAAAGGTAAAGGCGTTTCAAGTAAGATACTTGCCGAAATAGTGAAAAAGTTCTATAACGGAATGTTCAGGTTCGTGGACAGGGTCATCATTCCTGATTTTCCCCTTCCTCATACAGTGTGCCGAAAAAATCTGGATTTCAGGAAAAAGACCTGGAAGAAGGTATTCTTCAGTGGTCCCCTGGTTGGAAAATCATTCAAGGAAACAAAAGCTGAAGAGCCTGGCCGACCACATGTCCTCTGCACGATAGGTGGTTTCGGGTATCGTAAACCTATTTTCCGAAAGGTCATCGAGGCAGCCGACATGGATAGGTCCATCAATTACACTCTGCTCTCAGGTCCAAGTGTAGATCCTGAAGATTTTGAAAAGCTTCCTGAGAATGTGACTATCCTGAAGTTCATAGATGACCAGTTTCCATACATGAAAGCATCAGATGTGATCATTGCCCCAGGTGGTCATAGTACCATGATGGAAGCACTGAGCTTTGGTATTCCCATGATAACCGTTCCAGATCAGAATCACAGTGAACAACTGAATAATTCCCAGGTGATAGAAGAGGATGGTCTTGGAAAAAAACTGGAATATTCCGCATCTTCCGAAGATATACTCAGAAATGTCAGGCTTCTTATTGATGATGAAAAGTATGTGAATAAACTTAATGATATGCGGAAGATGGCAGAGAAATTGAACGGACCTGAAGGGGTCAGAAAGATAATTGAAAGTACGTATCAAAAAAATAAGAAATAATTGAGGGAAAAACAATATTCCCTTTTAGATCAATACAACAAGCCTGTCATCCTTTTCAAGTACCATATCCAGAGACGGATTTATCATATTCTGACCTTCCCGGTTAACAGCGAGCAGAGTAGCTCCCATGTTGTTCTTTATGTCGAGGATAACATCTCTGACCTTTTTTCCTTTATAGGCATCGGGAACATCCATTTCTACAAAGTCATGACCTTCAAGAGTGCTTGTAACGTCTGATATGAGGTCTATTACAGCCGGCTCATAAACAGCAGAGGCAAGTAGTCTCCCAGTGACCGAGTCCGTATTGATGATGTGATCGGCACCGATGGTCCTTAATGTTCCGAACCTTTCTTCGGATATTATTGTTGCGATTATTTTTATTGAAGGGTTCAATTCTCTTACAAGTGCCGTGCAGAGTATGGTAGTACTATCATCTTCTGTGGCTATTATGGCATGTCTGGCCTGAGTTATATTTGCCTTTATAAGTATGCTTTTTTCAAGAGGACTTCCTCTTACAAAGTGTGCTCTGTCCCTGAAAGGGTTTGTTTCATACATGTCGGATACAAAGCAGATCTCATAGGAACTGTTCATCTCTGCTACTATGGAATCTATTATTTCTTTTGAATCACCAAGAACAACCACATGATCTTTCTGTTTAGAATCTTTCAAACCCATCACCTTTCTTTGATGCATCTCGTAAAGCAATACAGCCACCGATGGCAGCATCAATACACCTACAACCATTGTAGGAATATAGAGAATTCTTGCAAGGGGAGATGCCGGGGAAATATCACCAAAGCCAACTGTGGTCAGCGTGGCAACAGTACCATAGACCGAATCGATGAAACTCTTCCCGTCTATTGCATAAAGGATCAGAATCTGGATGGCAGCGCTTACAAAAAAGATAAGCAGGACATTTCGTTCACTACCCCTTACAGTTTCAACAAACCTCACAATAGAGGATCTCATTTTTTGAAGCGGCCAGAGTACCATTTGAACCCCTTTTACAAACCAATGTGCAAATTTATTTTTAAATTCTCTATGATGTCTTTGCTGTCTTTCTTCGATTTTATACATTTAACATTTAAAAAACCACTGTATCCGGATCTCTATAATAAATATCATGAATAAAGTGTGATCGGAAAATAATCCTGTTATCAAGAAAACAAAAGGAAATTAAGAAAAGAATATAGCGGTATGAAACATAATTATCAAGGTATATGTATGTGAGATGTATTGGAGAAGCTGCAAACAACACATTAGTTATCTGCAACTTCAGTTTTTTAAAACTTAACTCCAATGTGCCCGGTCAGGATCTATCATCCAATGTAGTACGTTACCTGTACTGAGATTGAAACTGTGGACTCTCCCGGCTCGATAGGAGTTGAAGCTGCTTCATCAGCCATTGGCGCTTCTGCCATTGAGTAGTAAACTCTGGAGTTACCTCCCTCATTTACAGATGATGTTTTCACACCGATAATCTCAACACCAAGACTACTGGCAAGTGTACTGGCCTTTGATGATGCATCAGCTACAGCATCATTCATGAGTTCTTCACGAAGCTGTTTTTGCAGATCGTCGGATACAGAGAAGGAGATACTTCCTATCTGATTGGCTCCTGCGGCTGCAGACCTGTCAATTATCTCACTCAGGTCCTCAAGTTTTTTGGTAGTGACCTGCACACTGTTGGATGCTGAATAACCCGTGATGGTTCTTTTTTCATCATAATTATAGACCGGATACACAGAAACGTAGGATGTCTGTATTTCCCTGTCCTCCAGACCTATGGCTTTGAGCTCATCTACTACAGTGCTCATGATGGCTGCGTTCTCCTCTGTAGCTTCCTGTGAGGTTTCAGACTCCACCACAACACCTATACTCAAACTTGCCATGTCGGGTACGACCTTCTGTTCGGCGTAACCACTCATGGAAATAGTATTCATCGTGTCTTTTTCGGACCCTTGTCCATTCTGTGAAATAGCGTACATGGTTGCTGACATCAGCACCAGTACCACAGATAGTGCAATGATAACGTAATAGAATTTGTTATTATTATCCTGTGACATTTTATATTCTCCTTAATGGATATTATGCTGACCGGCGATCATGGCCGATTATCGCATATTATATAGAAGCATCTGCACATATTAAATATTTGTTAAAACTTCAAACTGGTTTGTAGTTATATGTGGTGCATGTTAGTGATAATAATTTATGCAGGAGAGGAGTAAAGTTATGCAGAGAGAAATTGCTGAATTATATATTGAAAGCAGAAAATAACCACTACAAATTTACTATTGGCACCACTTCACCTAATTAGAGCAGGATGCCACCGTTTTCAAACGGTGGAGGAATGCGTCAAATCCCACAATAACCATTTTATAATGATGAATCATATGTTCAATAGATGCTTTTAACTATCAAAGTAAAACTGTA
>JAASSR010000135.1 GCA_021767785.1 Methanolobus sp. | reverse complement strand
TATATAGGATATACAGGATCATCTATCTGTGACCTGCTGATCTCCCGTTTGAGTGTGCCGTTTATCCTGTCTATCCTTATCTGTGATGGTTTGACATCCGCATCGATATTAATAGCATAATTATTGAATGTATGCCGCTTGTCCTGATACGAGGTTTTTATATATTTGTTAAAATAATTCGCCGTGATGTCTTTTAAAGGACTACTGCCAACATGGAACCAGTTAACTGCCTTTTCCTCACCATCGTATTCAAGAATAAGATACGCATATCCGTATTCAGCATTTTCAGGAATCACCAGTTCTTCAGTAAATGCAGAACTTGTCCAGAAAGAGTGGTTTTCATCGTATGATACGGACTGATAAACCGTTCCTGAATCACTTTTCATGACCAGTTTTCTTGGTTTATCCGAAAAAAAACATGAAATCGCCTGGAACACATCCGAAGGAAGTGTTACACTTACTTTGACCGGATCACCGGGTTCTGTATTACGGCCATCTGGAGATACGGAAAAACCTTCGGACTCCATAGGTTCCAATGCAAGATCCTCCGGTTCTATTACCGGATGTTCACCCTGCCATGCAAGAGCTTCCATACCAGCATAATTAAGACAACGTGCAAGATCTGCAGAAGCGAAATCCACAGCTGTTTTTTTAATGTCGGTGGTATCAGTAGTGTGGATAGTCTCTGCCAGTTCATAATCTGTCTTCACAATATAAACAGACGCTATTACGGAAAAAAGCAGGATGAACATACCGATCACCGCAAAAGGTATATAAGCCCGGGTGTCCTGCATGAAGCAACGTTTTTTATTTCCGGATTCAGAGATCATAGACATACCTTTTTTCCGCTGATACGAGCTGAGTAATGCAGGAAAGAAGAATACTTAAACTTTGTTATTTTATTCTATTTTTATAAGAAAATTATAATCACATGATTATATTCATTTATAATTTACATTAAATGATTTGCAACTTTCACGATAATGAGTTCCAAATAACTAACCGAATGATTCAAACATCATTTTGCCGATTCCCAAACTTCAACTCACAAATAAGAAGTAATCGAAAATGTAAAATATACTACATTTGTACTAATTAACATATCAGACAAAGAAATGTCGTAAAATCACCTATTGTTATAACCATTATAATCAGACTAATTATTAATCAGACATTACATTATCAGGTTGACCAAAAATGAAGATCAGTAAACCACGAGGCACACGTGATTTCCTCCCGGAAGACACAAAGAAAAGAAGATATGTCGAAAACATATTGCGTCAGGTTGTTAAGAACTGGGGGTTCAATGAGATAATAACTCCGACATTTGAAAATCTTGAACTT
This sequence comes from Methanolobus sp., assembly GCA_021767785.1. Classification (GTDB taxonomy): domain Archaea; phylum Halobacteriota; class Methanosarcinia; order Methanosarcinales; family Methanosarcinaceae; genus Methanolobus. The sequence goes on along the minus strand of JAASSR010000135.1, from coordinate 2,871 downwards.
TTCACACTTAAATCCGGTGAAGGGATTGTAGGAGAACTTTACAACTTCACCGACAAAGGTGACAGGGAAATGACATTGCGCCCGGAACTGACTGCTCCGGTAATGAGAATGTACGTCAATGAGATGCAGGCTCACCAGCAGCCGCTCAAATTATTCTATTTCGAAAACTGTTTTAGATATGAGAGACCTCAGAAAGGACGTTTCAGGGAATTCTGGCAATTCGGTGTGGAACTCATAGGTAGCAGAAGGATTGATGCTGATGCTGAGGTCATAGCACTGGCAACCGAGATGCTGAGATCTGTTGGTATCAAAGGTGATCTTCACGTGAACAATCTTGGTGTCATCAGGCGCTTACTGAATGTTCTGGAAACCGAGCACCAGAGTAAGATAATGAGACTTGTTGACAAGAAAGATGATGCAGGACTTGATGACTTCCTTAAAGAGATCAGCGCACCTGCAGATCTACGTATGAAACTAATTGAACTCATTTCTCTCACCGGTAAAGATGCAATTGCCAGAGCGCGGGATCTGATAGGTGATATTCCTGAAATAGAAGATTTCAGGGAGCTTCTCACCATGCTGGATGCGTACGGTGTTGAATATACCATTGACTTTGGAATTGCAAGGGGACTTGATTATTACACAGGAATGGTATTTGAGATATATGCCGAAGGACTTGGTGCCCAGAACCAGGTTTGTGGCGGCGGATCCTATCAGCTCATCAAACTATTCGGAGGCGGAGATGTCCCCTCAACAGGTTTCGGCCTTGGTTTTGACAGGATAATGGAAGTCTGTGAGGTGGAAGTGCCTGAAGATAAACCGATTGTTGTAATCGCCAGAGACAATACACGTCTTGAAGCTGTAAAAATGGCAGTTGAGCTCAGAAAACATATGCCGATCTATATTGATCTTATGAAAAGGAACTTCAAGGCACAGTTTTCATACGCCAACAACATCGGTGCGAATTATGTCATCATAATCGGTGAGCAGGAAATTGAAGCAGGAAAACTTACATTGAAAAATATGGAAAGCGGTGACCAGGAACTCCTGAGCATAGAAGAAATAATACATAAACTTGTAAAAAATGACAGAAAAAAACTTTAGCAGATTTCTGAAAAATGATTGGGCAGCAGATGCCCTTCCCATGAGAATTATGCTCACAGTTATAGTACTGGGAGCAGTGCTGATCCTTTTATCCGGTGGGGTACATTCACTTCTGGAAAAAGAGAAAGTCTATGATGCCAGAGCAGTTATCTCTGAGATCGAAGCCCATGCAGAGCAAATGTCTGCAAAGGGAGCAGGAAGCAATGTCACTCTGGATATAAATGTCCCTTCAAAAACGATGATCGTCATGGGTTCTATACCAGGAAGTGAAGAAAAATGGCCTGCAGATGCCTGCAACTATTACCTGGATCTCAATGGGAAAAGGACAATTGGTAAATCTTCTGCATTCTATTCTAACTCCACACTTGATGGGGGTTTTGTTCTGTATCCTGGACCTCACATGTTAAATTTAAAAAGTGTCCGCGATCAAAATGGAAAAATTTTTATTGCACTTAGTGATAAGTCGCAATCCTGATGAAAAAACAAAAAGAAGTTGGAATTGAAGATATCATTACAAATGAGACAGCATGGGCTGACCTTATCCTCTCAAAGACCGCACTAATTCTGGCAACTGCGATCATTCTTACTGCTGTATATAGTCTTTCCGGCACTTACTCTGATCTTGCCAAAAAAGATGAACTGGAAGCTATTGCAGTCGGTCTTATGTCAAACATCAATTCTGCAGGAAGTGCCAGACCTGGTGCTGATGATACAATCAGAACATATTACTTTGATATAAACTCAGGAAAGCTGGCAGATCATGAAAACCTAAATGTCTCGGTATCCTGCGAATATGTTGTATGCACACTTGAAGATAGAGAACGCAACATATCAGCAGTCAGACCACTCTGTTACAGTACACTTCCTTTTACTCCTGGAAAGGTCCGCAGTATACTTACCGAAAGATTTGCAGCGAGCGGAAATATCAGCCAGCCTGTCAACTCAGTATTTCCATATGCAGATGTGACTGAATTTCTGGCCATGAAGGGGACCGAGGAACTTTTTCTGAATATGAGTAAAGAGGTCCACATCCAAAAAACGTCAGTATTTGTAACAGACGGAAGCAAGGTGAATGAACTTGAATATATACTCGTTTATCAGTGATGAAAAAGCGGTTCTTGAACCAAACAATGACATAATCTCCACAGCACTTGTTGTCGTCGGATTTGTTGTATTTGCAGCTATCCTTTCAAAGACATTTATCGCTTTTAATAACAATTCCAATTCACTTGAAAACTATGAACAGGCAGCTATGATAGCAGAGGACATAGCATCTTCTCCATCCATTCAGGGAAGCAGACCTGAGCTTATCTCTGCGGAGACACTTGACAGGATCTGTGAGCCATCTGCCACTGAGAAGAGATATCTCTTTTTTCAGCGGTTTTCATCAAATATCGATTTTTATGTGGAAATAAGTACGGTTGATGGTAACTATAAGTGGACCATTGATGAAGGCAGCACATTTTCAAACGGCAGAGATGTAATTGCCGCATCTGTTCCGGTAGTCATTGAACTTGGAAGTACCGCACGTTGTGTTCCGGGGACTGTTACTGTGAAACTAATTCAGCACAGATGGAAATAAAAAAGAAAAACAAGGATTGAAATGTTCAGAAACGAGAATTCCACAGTTAAAAGCATATTTAATATAAGTTCGGAAAAAGAGAGGATATCTGACCTATCTGCAGATGAAAAGGCATTCTCATCCAGCATGGACGCAATCCTCTTCCTTATCCTTGTTTCTGTCTCTGCGGTAATATTGTTTCCCGG
>JAASSR010000134.1 GCA_021767785.1 Methanolobus sp. | reverse complement strand
TTACATGGTCTTACTTGCCCTGTCTTTATATCGGTATGTGGATCAGGGTCTTGAAAGTGCAGTTATGTTCTTTGTGGTTGCTTCCATAGTCATCTATGTGCCACCTGAACTGTTCCTTCGTCCTTATATAGCAAGTATAAAATCACAGGTACATCCTTTCCTCATACTTCTTGCATTCCTTGGTGGTGCTTTTGTAGGTGGCATTGCAGGATTTTTCATGGCACCTATCGTGATGGGCGGAATTATAGCTGCATACAGGGTCTATACTGAAAACGATACTGCAGTCTGCTCCCAGACGGATGCGCCATTTTGCAGTGATAATACAGCAAAATGACATCAAGTGGTAAGATCTTTTCTCTTTACCGTTTCTGAATTCAATTCCTGCCGACTTGAAAAAAGTTAATTAAGGATTGGTCTAATTAGATAGCAGATATCTTAAAGGTGAATTTATGCAATTATTACTGATCCATTCCGATTATATTGAATATGAAGTGAAAAAAAGCACTCCGGTTGCCGAAGAGATCGAGGATTCCTTTAAACAGGGAAGGCTTGAAGAAGCTCTTACTGCTTTTATCGCAGTTGAAAAGGTTGATGAATCAAATGTAGAGGATGCTATATCAAAGGCTTCTGCGGAGATAAAAAAGGTTGCTTTACAGGTAAGGACCGATAGTATAATGGTCTATCCGTATGCTCACTTAAGTTCCGATCTTTCTTCTCCTAAAGCAGGAGTTACTGTTCTGAAAGGAATAGAAAAAGCACTTTCCGCTGATTTTACTGTCAAGAGAGCACCATTTGGCTGGTATAAGGCATTCAAAATAAGCTGTAAAGGACATCCGCTGTCAGAGCTCTCACGTACTGTAGTTCCTGAAGAAAGTGCTGCTTCCGGATCAGGAGAGTGTGAGTCAGAAACAGAGGAAGTTGTTTCCGAAGCTCTAAAAGCCGAAAGTACAGCGAAATCTTACTGGCATGTTCTCACCCCTGACGGAGAGCTTCATGATGCAGCAACTTTCGATTTCACCGCTCATGAGAATCTCGCTAAATTTGTTGACTATGAGATATCCAAGAAGAGAGCTGTCGATAAAGCACCTCCGCATGTTGATCTCATGCGCAGACTTGAGATCGCGGACTATGAACCTGGATCCGATTCCGGCAACATGCGCTACTATCCAAAAGGGCGTCTTATTAAATCACTGCTTGAGAACTATGTGCTTGAGGAATCCTCAAAGGTGGGTGCAATGGAAGTAGAGACACCTCTGATGTACGACATGAACCACCCTACCCTGAAGAAATATCTTGACAGGTTCCCTGCGCGTCAGTATTCCATTGAATCAGATAAAAGACATCTTTTCCTCAGGTTCGCTGCATGTTTCGGTCAGTTCCTGATGAACCATGATATGACCATTTCCTACAAGAACCTGCCACTCAAGATGATCGAGATGACCAGATACAGTTTCAGGAAAGAGCAGCGGGGAGAACTTGTCGGTCTGAGACGTCTGAGGGCTTTCACAATGCCTGATATGCATAGTCTCTGCTCTGATATGGAACAGGCCATTGAACAGTTCGGTGAGCAGTATAATATGTGTATCTCCGTTCTTGAAAATATCGGTATCAAGGTGGATGATTTCGAGGTTGCTATCAGATTCACCAGAGATTTCTATAATGATAACAAGGAGTTCATCACAAAGCTCGCAAAGACCGTTAACAAACCGGTACTTGTTGAAATGTGGGACACTCGCTTCTTCTATTTCGTACTTAAGTTCGAATTCAATTTCGTTGACGCTCTTGCAAAAGCAAGTGCTCTTTCAACCGTGCAGATAGATGTCGAGAATGCTGAAAGGTATGATATCAATTACATCGATTCCCATGGCGGTGCCAACAGACCTGTGATCCTCCATTGTTCTCCGAGTGGCGCCATAGAGCGCTGTATATATGGCCTGCTTGAAAAGGAGGCAATGAAGGCTGAAGAAGGCGGGGTTCCGATGTTGCCATTATGGCTTTCTCCCACTCAGGTCAGGATCATACCGATAGGTGATCAACATATGGAATCTGCTCTTGATGTGGCTGACAGACTTAACTGTCGTGTGGATATCGATGACAGAGAGGATACTGTTGGTAAGAAGATACGTGAAGCAGGTCGTGAATGGATTCCCTATGTAGTAGTAATAGGAGATAAAGAAATGGAGAGCGGCAATATCAACGTGACCATCAGAGAGGAATCAAAACCAAAGAAACCTGTTAAGGTTGAAATGACCCCTGAAGAGCTCAACGCAAGAGTAGCATCAGAGATTGAGGGAATGCCATATAAGGGACTCTGTCTTGCAAAGATGCTTACTCAGAGGCCAAAATTCTTATAAGCCAATCCTGCAAATTAAAATATATGCAGGACAGTTCATCCGGTGCAGAGGAACTTTCCTCTGCATCAATATTTGTTACCGGGAGAGTTCAGGGAGTTTATTTCCGCATGTTCACAGTGGAGAATGCCAACAAACTTGGTCTTACAGGTTTTACCCGGAATCTGCCCGATGGAAGGGTGGAAGTATTTGCAGAAGGCAAGAAATCCTCTATCATGAAACTCATAGATCTCCTGCACACAGGCCCCGACCTTGCAAATGTAAAAGAGGTCAGTGTAGAGTGGTCAGAAGCAACACAGAATTATTCCGATTTTAGTATTAAGCGATGATTCTTGAGTGCTAACTTGTGTTTTTTCCTAATGTTATTTTCTGTTCAGCTTTTCCTCCGATTAACTTTAATAGACCTATCACTGATTCAGGGTGATGGAAAATGTTGTCTTAGTTAGATATGGTGAGCTCGCCTTAAAAAGCACAGGTGTTCGTAACTGGTATGAGAGAATTCTGGTAAAGAACATATCTTCGATGCTTGAAAAGCGCGGTATTCCTTATTCTAATATATCCCGGGAATGGGGCAGGATTTTTATTGTAAGTGATGATGTCAGAGCCGCAAAAGCAGCAGCTGATGTTTTTGGTGTTGTTTCTACTTCATTTGCACGGGTTGGAGATGCCACAATTGAATCTGCAGGAGAATTATGTGCGAAGCTAGGTGATGGTTTTATTAGCGAGGGTCAATCTTTTGCAATCAGGGCCAGACGTACCGGGAACCATTCATTTTCATCCCGTGACATCGGAACCAGATGTGGTGATGCGGTCTGGAAGATGCTGGAGTCCAAAGGTATCACTCCTTCAGTGGATCTTACCAATCCTCACAGGGAGATCTTTGTGGAAATGCGTCAGACCAGATCCTATGTTTTTACGGAAAATATAGCAGGAGTTGGTGGTCTTCCAATGGGAACCCAGGGAAAGATGGTATCCCTTGTTTCAGGTGGTATTGATTCTCCGGTTGCCACGTGGCTTATGATGAAGAGAGGCGTGGAGATCATTCCGGTATATTGCAACAATTCTCCATATAATGATAATCGTGCTCACAAACGCACAATGGATTGTTTAAAAGTACTGCAGGATTGGTGTCCGGGTCATCCTTTCAGGGTTTATGAAGTTCCTAACGGACCAAATCTCAGTGCTTTCATAGATAAATGTTCAAGGAATAACACCTGTTTGTTGTGTAAACGTACAATGTATCGTATAGCCTTTGAGATTATGAAGAAAGAAGGAGCTTCGGGCATTATTACAGGTTCATCACTGGGGCAGGTAGCTTCCCAGACAACGCCCAACATGTACGCTGAAGTACACGGGCTTTGCGTCCCTCTATATCATCCTCTTATAGGTCTTGATAAGAATGAGATCATCGACATTTCAAGGAAGATAGGTACGTATGATATTTCCGTAAGGACTGTTGGAGAATGCGGAGCAGTGCCTATTCATCCTGAAGTGAAAGCTGCTTTTGATTCGATGACCATGGAAGAAAAAAAACTTGATATTGATGATCTTGTACAGCAGTCAGTTGAAAATTCCAGGATTGTAGACCTGGATATGTGAATTTATTATATGTGTGAGCAAGTCGCACACTGAACTCTGACAAAATAAATATTTATCTTTTTATATTGACCTATATTATTCTTTACATGATTGCGTTTTCATCATTTGCTCATGATGTGATTCTTTTTTGGAAGTAATACAAAACTCTTATATATCATCATTTACAATGCACATTTAGGCGCACAAACTCACAGCAAAGTGAATTTTAGCACAAATTTCATCCTTTATCTCTCGTCCATTCCCTCAATTATTCCCGTGCGCCTAAACTCTTTTTTT
>JAASSR010000057.1 GCA_021767785.1 Methanolobus sp. | reverse complement strand
TTTAAAAAAGAAATTTAGTGGCTTGAGAGTGCCACTTATTCCAGATATGGTGATTGTGCAAGTACCGACATACCATTATCCGAGATATTCAGCACGCGAACCTCGTTAATAGTGCCTGATCCTCTCATCTTCATTACATATATGGAGCGTTGGAGGTTGTTACCTGCAATAATACGTCCGAGTTTGATGACCGAATCCGCACCATATTCTACCATTTCATCAAGTCCGAACATTGATCCAACTGTAATAACCGAAGTAACGTTGTGTTTGCGGAAGACGCTGAATATATCGTCTATTAGTGTTCTTAGCTTATAATTTGATTCAATGGCAAGGAATAATGCTTCTATGGAGTCGATAAAGATTCGTGTTGGCTGTATATCCTCTATCTTGCTTTCTATTAATTTCTTGAAACTTTTGATAAGCTCAGATGGAGCAATTTCAACACTTTTCTGCAGCCGCAGACTGGGGTCTGTAATGTCTACAAAGGTGAGTAAACCCTGGTCAACATATTCTTCCAGGTTCCAGTCAAAGGATGTTTTCATCTCCTTTACTATGGATTTTGATTCCTCGGAAGTGATTATGCACATAACCTTTTCGCCGTTCTTTGCTCCCTCAACTATAAATTGTGTTCCAAATATTGTTTTACCTGTTCCGGAATCACCTGATACTACATTTGCAGTTCCTTTAAAGAATCCTCCACGTAGCATTTCATCCAGGCCGGCTATTCCGGAATTCACTCTCTCTGATGAATCGGCATCTGTCATTATGAACCACCTTTATGTCTGTTTAAATTCAAAATAATTGTCCCAAACTTCTTTAACAACTCTAAGTTATACTTTCACAGGAAAGTATATGATAATTACCATTTGTACTTTCTCGAATATTGTTTATTATGTCATCCTAATATAAAAAATCACGTATTTTATTTTGCTTTTCCGGTTAATTTGATGTTATCATATAAAAACAGGTGGGCGTGAACTATTTGTATCATTGAGACTAACTCGTTACTTATAAAAAAGATACAGGATGCTGTTTGTCAGGTTCGCGGGAGATTATTATGATATCAAAAAAGGATTTGAACAGAGATAAAAAAGAACTACTGGAAGGAGTTATTTCCGGTCAGATATCTTCTCATAAACTGGATAGTCTTACTGACAGCAAGACTGCAGTAATGATAAGACGATTTGCTCTTGAGGAAACTTCAGGTTTTGCTTTCGACCATATCCAGAATTTCTCAATAGATGTTGAGGATGCAAGCAAACGTAATATCGAGAACATGATAGGTGCCATACAGATACCTCTTGGAGTTGCAGGTCCTCTAAAAGTGAACGGCGAATTTGCAGACGATACTTTCCAGTTACCATTGGCAACTACGGAAGGTGCACTTGTTGCAAGTGTTAACAGAGGATGTTCTGTTGTAACTCGTTCAGGTGGAAGCAATGTTCGTATCTTTCAGGACAGCATGACCCGTGCACCGGTATTCAAATTGGAAAATGTCATTCGTGCCAGAGAATTTGCAGACTGGTTAAAGGATCCTGATGTAATCTCCCGTATGAAGTCCAAGGCAGGGGAAACCACAAGATTCGGTGAAATGGTTGATGTTAAGGCCTTTGTCACCGGCAATACTGTATATGTGCGTTTTTCCTATGATACAAAGGACGCCATGGGAATGAACATGGTGACAATTGCTACTGATGCGGTCCTCAGTCTTATTGAAGACGAGTTCGGTGCGATTCCTGTATCTCTTTCCGGAAATATGTGTACTGACAAAAAACCTGCAGCTATAAATACAATTCTCGGAAGAGGCAAGACTGTTGTCGCAGATGTGACCATCCCTGCGGAACTTGTGGAAGAACGTCTCAAATGCAAACCTGAAACAATGGCAGAAGTAAGTTATCGTAAGAATCTGCTTGGTTCGGCAAGAGCCGGTTCTCTTGGTTATAATGCCCATGCTGCAAATATCATAGCTGCCATGTATATTGCCTGCGGGCAGGACCCTGCTCACGTTGTAGAAGGCAGCAGTACCATAACTACAATGGAAATCAACCGCTACGGTAATCTGTATTGCTCGGTGACCCTGCCTGCAATGGCCATAGGTACTGTAGGCGGTGGTACGAATCTTGGGACTCAGAAGGATTGTCTCAGACTTCTGGGTGTAAGTGGTTCAGGAACACCTCCCGGTTCAAATGCAAAGAAACTTGCAGAGATTATTGCTTCGGTAGTACTGGCAGGAGAAATATCACTTGTGGGTGCACAGGCTGCAGGACATCTTGCAAGAGCCCACTCAGAACTTGGAAGATGATCATTCAGGATTATTCTTTCCGGTCAAGGAAATAGGCAACTGCAATGAAAAAGATCGCTGCGAGAATAAGGGTTGAAATATCTGGATTTCCTTTAACAGGTCTCTGTATTGTGGAATCAGTGATCTCATCTTCTCCAGGGGTTTCAGGCGGGCTTGCAAATATCCTCTCTTCATGTTCCTTTCCGCCATTAGATGTTGATTTATCAGTCTCTGCCTGGGATTCTCCCGATTCCCCATCTGCTTGAATTATATCTGGAACGGATCTGTCTTCATTATCTATTTTCTCTTCTTCATCTATTGTGGCAATCTGATCATTTATGCTTATGATCGAATCTAATGATCTTACAGGTAAAATTTCCCCCTGTTCATCACCAAGTACTAGATTATTGATGCGAAGCTGACAGATTCCTTCTTTTGATTGGGTTTCAAGATGAATTATGCAAAAGATTCCTTCTTTTGTGATGGAATTATCCATTATAATGGTGCTGTATATCTGTGAAACCGTTCCGGAAGATTCGTTAATGTTTCCCGGATTGAACATTACAGGTGAATCACTGTTTGAAAAAAGATCTCCTTCTTCTATTTTATTGATATTTATCAGTGAAGGATCATAGTTAAGATCAAGCTGTAAGCCAGCTATTGGCCTGTCAGGCTCTACGTAGACCTGAAGTATCAGCTTGTCTCCATATCCGGCTGTCTCTGAAGGTGGCAATATGTTTACACTAGTATCAGCACCTGCCAGACCTGCGGATATTATCAAGCAGTTTATGATGAAGGCCGAAGCTACTACAAATTGAAGGTAGCTGCGCAATTTTTGAATTGCCCCTTTCATGGGAATTTCCATTAATCAAGCTTGCTTTTTGCTTTTTTTAGCAATTCGGAGCATTCGTCCATCTTTTCAGCGGCTTCTTTAATATCTTCGGCTATTTCACTGTAGCCGGCAGATTCTATTTTTGCGGCCCATTCTTTAAAACTTGCAGTATGACTATCGTTATGTTCTACCCAATGTCCGATGAGATGTTCAAGTTTTGGTTTGTCAAGTTCCATACAGGATACTCCGGATAAATTTCTTCTGTAATATTTTATGTATTAATTTAAATATCCCTGGGGTCGGTTATCTCCCCGGTAAGAGCAGAGGCAGCTGCTGTTGCAGGAGATGCAAGATATATGTATCCTCCAACGCCCATTCTCCCTTTGAAATTCCTGTTAGCTGTTGAAATGCATTTTTCACCTCTGCCGATCACTCCCATGTGACCGCCAAGGCATGGGCCACATCCGGGGGGACCTATGGTTACGCCAGCTTCAAGAAGTGTTTCAGCAATACCTTTCCTTACAGCTTCTATCAGAGTATTTCGGGAGGAAGGTACAACAATTGTTCTTACGGCAACTTTTTCGCCTTTAAGAATAGAAGCTGCAACTTCCAGATCTTCCAGTCTTCCGTTAGTGCAGGTGCCTATGAATGCCTGATCAAGCTTTGTGGTTTTTATATCTGATATGTCGTGTACGTTGTCTACCTGATGGGGGCAGGCAATTTGTGGCTGAAGTTGAGTGGTGTCAAAGTTGTATTCTTCAGAATATACTGCGTCTTCGTCAGCATAAACCGGCTCATAATCTTCTGCTGCAATGTTGTCAAGAAAATCGAATGTTGTGCTGTCAGGTGGAACGATGCCTGCTTTAGCTCCCATTTCTATAGCCATATTACTGAGTGTCATCCGGCCTGGAATGGACATACCCTCAATTGTGCTTCCATAGAACTCTGCAGCTTTGTATGTTGCCCCGGCAACCCCCAGAGTTCCTATTATATTAAGGATCAGATCTTTTGCGTAAACTCCTTTGTTGAACTTGCCTTCTGCAGTTATTTTTATACTTTCAGGGACTTTGAACCATAATTTTCCTGCTGCGAATATCTCTGCCATATCGGTGGCTCCCACGCCGGTTCCGAAAGCTCCGAAAGCGCCATAGGTGCAGGAATGTGAGTCAGCTCCAACAATCAATTTACCGGGCAGTGCAAATCCATTTTCAGGGACTAACTGATGGCAGATTCCTTCTCCTACATCATAGAAATTTTTTATCCCCTGGTCTTTTATCCAGTTACGAATGTCATGTTGCAATGCTGCGGTTGTATCAGTATTTGCGGGTGTTAGATGATCAAAAGGTATTACTATTCTTTCAGGATTCCATACTTTTTTTTCTTCCATCTCTTTAAAAGCTTTGACTGCAAGGACGCTTGTCCCGTCATGTGCCATGGCAAAGTCAACATCCGCTATAACAAAATCGTTAGCTTTGACATTTTTTCCTGATGCACGGCTGAATATTTTTTCACTTATAGTCCTCAAAAGATTAACTCCGTTAGCTTGAATGAGATAAGGATGATACAACATTCCTTATTATCTTAAAATCTTCGATAGAATCTATTCATTGAATTAGTTGCCAGAGAGATATAAATCTCCCTGTAAAAAATAGTTTTTGCTGCTAAGGCAGCAAAAAAGGAAAAAATTATGCAAGTCTTTTGAGCCTTTCAATATTATTGAGAACTGATCTGCTTTCCATCATTACCTTTTGTTCTATTGTTCGAACTATCTCATCAAGTGGTGTTACAAGCCTGTAAAGTTTAACGGGTCTTCCCTTTCCTTCTGTTTTTTTCTCTTCTCTTATTTCCACCCAGTTATTGTCTCTGAGGTATCTCATTGCAATGCTGACTTCCGGTTGTCTCAGACTTGAGCACTTTTCTATTTCCCGGGAAGTGATTTCATCTCCTCCTGAGAGACAGGCAAGAGTTAAGGCAACAGGTCTGTTGATGTCTAATTTTCTGAGTAATTCTACGATTTCATATTCTTTTTCACTCATGCCGGTTGGTTTTTTCTCTCTCATGCAAATCACCGAATTATGTATGATCCATTTCGTTTTGTCTGAACTTCGTGCAAATAAGGATGTTGTGACATCCTGGTCGATGTACACTTCGGATTTTTGGTTTTACCGGATGTCAGATCCTGAATTTTTATCACTAGTACATTACTATTATAAGTGTTTATTATATATTAGTATTTTTTATATTAAAGTAGTAAGTCTGCAATATCTATTATATGTTATATATTTTTAAACATTTAAAAAATTAATAATTTCCCTTGATCAATGGCAAAAATATAAAGAAAAAACGTTTTTGTAGAAGTTCATTGATCAATTATGGTGTACAGATACATTCACCTTCTGAGTAGAGAGCTGTTAATTAGCAGATTATTTAAATCAATGTTCATTTTAGGTCATGAATTCAAAGAAAAGATTGAAGATTATTTTATGTCTTACAAGAATCTCCTTTATAAAATATGAAGCTTAAATACCGAAGAGTATTTTAGAGTTACAGTTCGGTTAATATGAAAAATGGACTATTCATTTAGTAAAAATAATATGTAGTGGAAAATCTATAGTGGGCCCGCTGAGATTCGAACTCAGGGCCTCACGGTTATCAGCCGTGCGCTCCACCTAGCTAAGCTACGGGCCCAAACTTTTTCTGTTTCGCGTAACGCTTCCATCACGCGACACTCCAAATACGCATACAGATACTTTAACATTTCGCTCCAAAGTATCTTCCATACCTAAATTATTTTGCTATGATGATTTCACGTGGAAGTTTGCAGCGATAGGTTTATGTTGGATAATGTGTTGTATGATTTGACATTCGACATTTGGGCTGGTAGATCAGGGGAAGATCGCTACCTTGGCATGGTAGAGGCCTCGGGTTCAATTCCCGACCAGTCCACTAAAGTACTTTTGATAAGCCTATTATGCTTTTGTTTTTTACACCATTGGAGCAATATGTTTAGTAGAATGACTTTTATTGTTCTACATTGCATATTATATAATGTATATTTTACTTTGTTAGTACATTGCTTGATTTTAATAAGGAACTATGTTATTATATATCACAGCAAATTTATATTTGTATCTGTGTAATACTAAGGTACAATGCAAGAAAATAAGAAAATAACGATAAAAATTATAGTACTGTTAATTGCTGTTTATTTTGCTCTTATTGTATTATTGAATATTTATAGCACTATAACTTAAAAAAATAGATTAAGTAAGATAACATTATCCTATCCTTGGTTTAATATCTATAATGTCCAGAACAACGTTTTCTCTTGCAGCTGCCCGAACATCGTTAGTGAGGCTTGTGCCTCTGCGACTACCAGTTGCTGCAGGTATCTTAATGTTATTCACAGAATACTCGTCATTTACTGACGGCTTGAGGTCATGAGACTTAGTCACAGATTGAACAATATCAGTAGACCTACTTTCTTTTGCTGTTGGACTGACACCCACATTCTTAAGAGATCAAGAGTCGTTTCGATATTCATTGTTCCTGAACTGGATACATCTGATCTTGAATGGTCATACCTTCAGGCAATTCCAGGCCTTTATCCCACATTTAGCAGCTGTGTAGAAACCAGTCAAAAAGTTTGCAATGTCTCTGTTGAACGAGTTAAGCTACCTTTGAAGTTGCGCTTGCGATATCCTCAATTCCTTCTGTCATGCGACCATAGCCGCCGGACGTATCCTACTCATTTAAATCCACAAGTGTTTGTGTTAGGTCTCTCTGTTATATTGCATGAATATAGGTATGCAGGAGTTTACTGAAAAATCATAAAAAGCCTTAACCATAATTTTCATGGATAAAGCTGTACCATCTCGTTACTGCCATAAGTTGTCGGAAGAATAAAATCTGCGTTAGCAGACGCTCCTGCTTCCGGTGTAAGTACAAGGTTCACTGATGAGCGGGGTATCAGGTTCAGTCCCGAAGGTTTCAGTGACGATGTTACATTTATGGAATGGAGAGTTGAATGTCCGGCATCGATTGTGTTCTGGGACACAGTCGATACGTAAATGATAACAAAATCTCCTGTTGTCATTACAGGATTGGATTGCGAAAAAGAGTTGTCTTCATCTCTTACTTTTTCTGTAGTGAAGTAATACTGAGCATTTGTATAGGTGACATTTATTTCTGCATTTCCGAGTGTTGAATTTTCGGTAAGTAATTTTTGAAGATTTGTATCTGCATCACTGCTGAAGCCAGACATATTTCCATTTAGATCAGAACGTGGTGCAAGACTATTGCTGTTTCCTGCGTAGATCAGATCGTTGGTTCTGTAACTATCTGTTATGCTGACAATTACTTCTTTAAGGTCAACAGGTTCACTGGCTGCATTGAGTCCCAGTGTTATTTTAAACAGATCCAGTGTTGTAGACATGTTTGTACTGCTGCTCTTTGATCTGAAACCTTCGATCTTCTGGATCATAAGATTAGAAGAAACTTCTTTTGTTGCTTCTTTTCCTGTTGCCTGTGCTTCTTGTTGTAATACGCCTGATGTCTGTATCAATACGGCAGCTGCAACTGCTGCAACAAGGACCATTGCAATAAAAATGATTAAGGTACCTATGCCAATCTGGCCCTCTGTATCAGGTCTGTCTTCTTTGCGGCTTTTTTTTTGATACATCAATTTCACCGTTATGTTTGTATTTCAAAGTTGCAACAGTATTTTTATTTTGCAACAATTGCCTATGATTATATAATAAGCTTTTATATATTAATGTTTTCTTTTCAATTTACAATTTCATATACATTAACAAATATAGGATTTGATCTGTTCTGAAAAATTTTCAACAACCTTATATACAGAGTGAACACTCCTCCTATTATCAAAATTATTATTGTTGGTATTCTTCATAAGTCTGAAATTCAATTGTAGTAAGATGTCAATGGATACAAATGGTGGTCATGTGAATAAGCTATTATCAATATTCGTTTTGCTTTGTGTTTTGTTTGTGAGTGGTTGTACTGATGTGGATGATTCGCCGACTGTTGAAACAGGGGACACGGTCTCTGTTAATTATACCGGTATGCTTGAAGATGGTGCAGTGTTCGATACTTCTATAGAAAGTGTAGCAAAAGAAGCAGGTGTCTATAATCCTTCCCGCAATTATGCTCCTCTGACTTTTGTGGTAGGTTCCGGTCAGATGATACAGGGGTTCGATAATGCCGTAATAGGTATGAAAGTCGGTGACACAAAAACTGTTACTATACCTCCGGATGAAGCTTATGAATACAGAGAGGATATGGTTATAAATTATACTATGGAAGATTTCAATGCTGTCAATATTACTCCTGTTGTAGGTGAGACTGTGACTTCTCAGGGTTATGAAGGAACTATAGTCAGTATTTCCGGTGAAAATGTCACTGTTGATTTTAACCATCGTCTGGCAGGTAAGACTCTTGTATTTGATATCGAACTCGTTTCTATAGATGAGAAAGCTGATAAGGCCTGAAAATTACTTCTAAGCACTACCAGTTACCGGTAATTGTGGTTATTCATGGAAAAAGAAGAAAAGATCGTTGTGATACTTCTTTGCATGGCTTTCCTGTCATTGACCATAGCTTATGTCACCTTCTATTCCGATGATATTGATGCAGAACAATTCAGTTCTTCTTCAGTCCCCGGTGATGATGTAATTCTTGAAGGTGAAATACTTTCAAAGCGTTTCACTTACACCGGGGATCATCTGTTAATGAATGTGGATCATGGTTCGGGGGTAATCAAAGTTTTTGTGCCTTCAAACAATGGTGCAAAAGATGTTGATTCCCGCATCAATGAAAATGATAGAGTAGTAGTTACGGGCAAAGTTGATGAGTATGAAGGTGAACTTGAGATCGTATTACAGAATAGTGATGATATTAATCCTTTGTAATACATATTCTGGATCCTGGTATACTTCAATTAGTCGCTAAAGCTATAAGTAAAAAATAACCTCATACTGAAATATGAAAGCCTGTATTATGTGTGGTGGAGAAGGTACAAGACTTCGTCCTTTAACGTTTGCCCGTCCAAAACCGAACATTCCTATTTTGAATAAGCCCTCTGTTGTTCATCTCATAGAACATCTTTCCAAGGAGGGTTTTAATGATATTGTTATAACTCTGGGCTATATGGCTGAAAAGATAGAAGAGGAACTTGGAGACGGAAGGATATTCGGAGTTCATATTGACTATGTTTATGAGGAGAAAAAACTTGGGACTGCCGGTGGGGTAAAGAATGCAGAACAATATTTATGTGATGGTCCTTTCATAGTGCTTGGCGGGGACCATGTTTTGAACCTTAATTTAAGGGAGATGTACAGGTTCCATGAAATGACCGATTCTCTTGTTACAATAGGTCTTTTGTCTATAGATGATCCCCGTGAATTCGGTATTGCTGATATGGATGTCAACAACAGGATTAGTCGGTTTCTGGAGAAACCCGGTCCAGGTGAGATATTCAGCAATCTAGCAAGCACAGGTATCTATGTGTGTGATCCTGAGATATTTGACTGGATACCCGGGGACAAAGAGTACGACTTTGCAAAAAATCTCTTCCCTGATATTCTTGCCAAAAACAGAAGGATCAATGGACTACTTGCAAGAGGCAGGTGGACGGATGTGGGGAGCCCGGAAGCATATCGTCAGGCACAGCGATGGATGCTTGAATCTTTGCCGGGCACGACAATTGAAGGCCATTTCAAAACTGTAGATGCACGTATAAAAGGTCCCGTCTCACTGGGACATAATGTATCTGTTGGATCCAATTCTGCAATTGTGGGCCCAATTGTCATCGGTGAGAATACGACCATAGGGGACAATGTCCTGATAGGGCCTTATACGACCATAGGCTCTAATTGTGTTGTCAATAACGATACAAGGATTCTTTCGTCTTATATGTTCAATGATGTTATCATAGGCAGCAATTCGAATGTATCGGGTTCTATCATTGATAATAGCACGAAAGTAGGGGATAATTGCAGTCTCGAAAATGGTACTGTTATAGGTCCCAATGTTGTTATTGAAAATGATGTTACCGTTCATTCAAATGTAAGGGTCTGGCCTGAGATGTCCATTCTTTCAAGCACAAATGTAAAAGAAGACCTAATCAACAAATCTTACTTGTAATAAGTTTATTAGTTCACCGCAGGTTGTGAAAATGAATAAGGTAAAGAAATGGCTTCTTATATCGTTATTTATCAGTTTGTTTTCCGGCTTGCTCATCGTCCTTTTCACATTTGATGCAGAGACTGTCAATGCACTGATGGAAATAAGGCCTGAATATATAGTTGGAGCCGCATGTGTTCATGCACTTTCTTATGTTATCTGGGGGATGCGAACCCGTTCTCTTTGCAGAGCCTTAGGTTATGATCTGAGCTTCGTCAGATCTGTTGAGATAGTAACTTCCGGAACACTGGCAGCATCGATCACACCTTCTTCTTTCGGAGGTGAGCCATTAAGGCTCCATCTGCTGCATAGTGAAAATATACCATTTGGAAAGGCAACTGCAGTAGTTCTCGGAGAAAGAGTTCTGGATGCTATTCTGATTCTTACGCTTGCTCCAGTTTCAATCTACATCATACGTGGTATTCTTCAGGACTCTGTTCTTGATATGGTTTTTGTTCTTGCAGAGGCAGGACTGGTATTCATACTTGTTCTTACATTGTATGCCATATGGAAACCCGAACCCACCCAAAAAGTAGTATATTTCTTTGTGCACAAGCTGGCCCCGATCCTTGGTAAAAAAAGCGATGCAGCACTTGAAAAAGTAATATCCCGGGTTGATTCTGAACTTGAAAACTTCCATGACAGTATATCGATATTGTTAAACGAAGGTCGGAGAGGTCTTGGATTTGGTATATTATATACAATAGTTTTCTGGATCGTGGATTTTTCAATGCTCTATGTGATATTGATAGGTCTTAATCTGAATCCGGATCCAGTTCTGGTCTATGCCTCACAGGTAATCGTTATGGTGTTGCTTGTTGTACCTGCTACTCCTGGTGCCAGTGGAATAGCGGAATTTGCGGGAACTACAGTATTTTCTCTGTTCGTAAGCTCATCCTTACTTGGTATTGTGATCATCGCCTGGAGGGCATTCACATTTTATATGAATCTTGTAGTGGGTGGTTTTGTAAGTTTCAAAATACTCAAAGATACGGAATTCATAAAGAATTTCCTTCGTTGAAGAAAGCTACACTTAAAATTCAATGTAAGGGAGTATTTCCTCATAACCTGTCCGTTCAATAAGGTCTTTTTTTCCTGTAAAAGGGGACATGCTGTTTATAATGCGTGCCTTCTTTTTTCCCATACCGGGTAGTTCCCTTATTAAGGAAGCGGAAGCAGTATTTATGTTAAGTGGATATGGCACGCCGGTTATTGATCTTTTCCCGTGTCCTGTTACTGTTACATCAATGAATTTTCCAGTTGGAAGGTTTGCGGGGATTCCTATAAGTAGTGGGTAAGAGCCTATCTGTCTTCCAAAACACATTTTAGATTCATTGATCTCGCACATGACATCCCTGAGAATGGTTCCTGAAGGCACTACTTTCTTTAGCATAGGGTAGTCGATATCCCTTCTAGTCTTTTCTTTATATTTGAGGAACATTTTTTTATGTTTGTTTACAAGTTCATCGTTACCATACATTCTGGTGCCTTCGAATGTCATTACCTGTCTTATGTTAATCCTCCGAAGTAGAAGATCAGAGTCCAGCACATGTTTCAGGAATTCATAGTTCATATCAAAAGTTTTCTTTGATTCCCCAATAAGACCATGTACAATGTTTATTCCGGGAAGCAATTCCGGCATCCCGTTGGTTCCACGTACTCCTCCTGTTTCATTTATAATTCTGATAGCATCAAGAACTTCATCAGGGGTTGCTTTCAACCCATTGCTCTTTATTACTTTCGGGTCTGCACTTTCCATTCCAAGGGCAGCTACATCTCCGGGTGTGTGATATTTCACTATCGTTCTGAACATTTCTTTGCAAATTTCGGGATATGTGGCTATGGTTCCCGGGTTGGCATTATCCATATGTAAGACTTTTAGTTCAGGTGCAACATTTCGTATGCCTTTGTAAAGGTTCCTGATGGCTTCAGGATTCGGTTCCGGGATATTGTCGCCTTTATCTATGGCATGATAGCTAAGTATATCCGGTTGCCGGCCTATGCGGAAAAACCTCGCACCCATTGTGTATAGTTCCGATACTTCAGAGACGACATCACTGATGGGGCGATAATCTGAGTTCCCATAGAAGGGTTCAGTGCAAAAAGAACAATGTTTTTTACGTCCGCATCCTCTGTATGTTTCGAGTTCACACATCAAATTCGGATAATCCGGATGTTTTTTAATAATAAAGCTTCCTTTTGTCGCCCATCTTCCTATCTCTTCTACGGATCTGAATCTGTGCTGACATTCTTCAGGGGAATGTATATCTTTATCCAGGGAATCATAAACAAAAGCTTCTATGTCTTTATTGCAGATTATAGCATCAGTTGTGTCTTCAAGGTTTTTTTCTGCTTTTTTTCCCCCTTCCATCGAAAATCCCAATCTTATTGGTCCACCAAGTATCTTCATTCCACTGGAAGCACTGAAAATGTTCTCTATTTCACCGGGGCTGATAGGCGTTGAACGAAGGTATTTACCAGGCACTGTCATGCCGGCTACAATCACGGTTATATCTGCTTTTTTTATTATTTCTGCGGTACTTGTAAGGTTTTTGCGCAGCTCGTCGATCGTGAATAAAGATATATCATTTTCCTTCAGACCCCTTTCGCGCATTGCACCTGCAATGTATCTTATATACGGGGATATGTAGGGAGGCACTCCAAAACAGGCTGGTTCATCTATATATCCGTCTATTATTGCTGCTTTCATGGTTATTCTGTTATATGCTATTTAATATATTCTCTATGATTTATGTTTTATTATATTCTATTATATGTATATATTTTTATGTATATGTAGATATGCAACTTTTATTGTGAGCGATTTTAAAATCTCTTATTTTCCCGGATGTTCTGTCACATCATTAAGTTGCATAAATATTTGCAGATGATTCTTTTCAATTAACATTTGTTTTATTGCATCTGCGACTAACAGTTGATTTGCTTCACATCTGAGATTGAATTTAAGTTTTTTATTTTTATTCATACACATATCATTCATACACTATCGTATGGCATATACGGACCATTCTTTATGCTCATATCCTTAATATTTTTCATAATTTGTATGTCTTAATATCATTTTATCTTCATAGCTTGTTTTTTCTTCATATCAGCGTAATCTAACAGTTATTTGTTGTACTTTGGCGCATACTTATTATATATCCCTTTTTCCATTAACTATATTAGTTTATAATTTTGAACTAAACGAGGTTTTTCCAATGAGAAGTGACAAGACCAAGAAAGGACTGGAGCGCGCGCCTCATCGTTCTCTTTTGAAGGCAACCGGAGTAACAGATTCTGAAATGAAAAAACCGTTCATAGCAGTTGTGAACTCCCGAAATGAATTGATACCCGGTCATATTCATCTTGATAAAGTTGCAGAGGCTGTAAAAGCAGGTATCAGGAGTGCCGGTGGAGTTCCATTCGAGTTCCACACAATAGGAATATGTGATGGTATAGCAATGGGCCATGAAGGTATGAAATATTCTCTTCCAAGTCGTGAAGCCATTGAAGATTCCATTGAACTCGTTCTGCAGGGACACCAGCTTGATGGTATGGTCATGATAACAGCATGTGATAAAATAACTCCTGGTCACCTTATGGCAGCAGGAAATCTTGACATTCCTGCTATTGTTGTCACGGGTGGTCCCATGGTCCCGGGCTATGTTGATGACGAACCAAGGGATCTTATATCCGTGTTTGAGGGTGTTGGTGAATGTCAGTCTGAAAAGGTCCCCAGTGATAAACTGAAACTTCTTGAGGACTGTTCATGCAGCGGTGCGGGATCATGTGCAGGTATGTATACCGCAAACACCATGGCGTGTATGACAGAAGCACTAGGTCTCAGTCTCCCGGGTTGCGGCACAGCTCATGCTACGGATGCAAAGAAAATAAGAATTGCAAAAGAATCAGGTGAGCGTATTGTTTCCATGATCAATGAAGGTTTGAATCCCCGCAGTATAGTCACCATGAAATCATTTGAAAATGCAATTATGGTTGACATGGCCATTGGGGGAAGTACAAACACAACCCTGCATTTGCCTGCAATAGCCCATGCCTTTGGCCTTGAGTTGTCACTTGACGTTTTTGACAGGCTGAGCAGAAGCACTCCTCATCTAATATCTCTCAAACCGGGTGGAGAGAATTATATGCTTGATTTCGAGAGGGCAGGCGGTGTACAGGCTATAATGTCCAGATTAAAAACGAAATTGAATCTCGATGAGATGAATGTAAATGGTAAGACGATAGGTCAAAATCTTGATGAGCTTATAATTGCCAATCCAAAGATCAATGCGAGGATTGTTGGTACACTGGAATCACCTATACATGAAGAGGGTGGAATTGCAGTCCTTAAAGGAAGTCTTGCACCAGATGGTTCGGTGGTGAAACAGGCAGCTGTGGATTCGAAGATGCTTAAACACAGTGGTCCTGCCAGGGTATTTGACAGTGAGGAGGATGCCATGCAGGCAATACTTGGCAGCAAGATAGTTGCAGGTGATGTTGTTGTGATTCGCTATGAAGGTCCAAAAGGGGGACCTGGAATGCGTGAAATGCTTTCTCCTACCTCAGCCATTGCAGGTATGGGTCTGATAGATAAGGTTGCCCTTGTCACAGATGGTCGTTTTTCCGGAGGCACTAGAGGTCCCTGTATAGGTCATATATCTCCTGAGGCACAGGAGGGTGGCCCAATTGGCCTGGTAAGAGAGGGTGATATAATAGAGATTGATATTCCTGCAAGAAAACTGGATCTGAAAGTGTCTGATGATGAACTTGTTAAACGCAGAGAGACTTTTGTTCCGGTGGAAAAGAAGGTGACAGGCTATCTTGCAAGATACAGAAAGTTTGTCAGTTCTGCTAATAAGGGAGCTATTATAGAGTAAAGATGCATTTCTTTGCGCATATTGAATATTAACAGACTTTTTAAAAAGTCTGTTTCTTTTTTAGACTTAACCGATGGTTATTTTATGCAGAATTGCTGAGTATTATTTGATGGAAAGGGAAGGTATTTGTTCGTTATGCGGTTCAGTCTCAAGACTGAAAACCTGCACTTTATGCGGAAGACTGGTATGTAACAGGTGTTATGACAGTTCAAGAAATGTATGTATCCAATGCTCATCAGGTACCACTTTTTCTGAGATATCGTCGGAGAGAACTGGTTTCAGTTAATTATTTTAATCTGTGAAGTTGTTCTGTTCCATCTTCCTGCCTGAGTACTAGCACTTCTCTTGATATAAGTTCATTTATCTTATTTTCTATTTCATCCTGACTGAACTGGCGTGACACGAGACTTTTGATAATCTCTTTTTTCACTTTTGCTCCACGTGGTAAATACATGAGTATATTTGTTTCAAGCTTATCTTTTTTAATCTTCTGTCCCTGGTTTGTTGATGGTACGGTGGATGATGCTGCTGTTTTTGTAGATGTGTCCTGCATATGTCCCAGATCTTTTCCTTCATCACTTTTTAGTGGTGGTATTCCTTCTGTTTTTTCGGTTGAATGTATCTCAGGAACTTTGAAAGGAGGTATTTCCTCCGGTGGTTTCAGGTTTGGCATTTCAAAAGGAGTTTCCTGATTATTTTGTTCCGGTGGTTTCAGGTTTGGCATTTCAAAAGGAGCTTCCTGATTGCTTTGTTCCGGTGGTTTCAGGTTTGGCATTTCAAAAGGAGTTTCCTGATTATTTTGTTCCGGTGGTTTCAGGTTTGGCATTTCAAAAGGAGCTTCCTGATTGCTTTGTTCCGGTGGTTTCAGGTTTGGCATTTCA
>JAASSR010000056.1 GCA_021767785.1 Methanolobus sp. | reverse complement strand
TGTGTGCTTGGTTATGGATTTGAGCAGGATGTCATTGCAGTAGATACTCACGTACACAGGATATCCAATAGAATGGGTCTGGTTGACACCTCGGACCCCGATGAAACCGAAAAAGAGCTTGAAAAAGTGCTCTCAAAAGAGGACTGGAAGGATATAAACGGACTTATGGTACTGTTCGGTCAGAACGTATGCAGGCCGGTTGGGCCGAAGTGTGATGAGTGTATCATGGATGATATTTGCCCGAAGCTTATTTGAGTAAATTTTGACATTTTTGGTAAAACGCGGGTTTCAACAAACTATTTATTGATATATTCTATATAAAGCAGAAATCTCGCGTATCTGGCATAACTCTAATATATAAAGTGCTGGTTTTGCACGAGAACTGATAAATTTCATAGTTGTAAATAGTATAATAACTAATGAACTGGTTATAACGCAACTACAACTACAGATACGCTATTTATCCAGTATAAGTCTAATACAAATCGAGTGAGAATCATGTTATTGATCGGAGAAGCATTAATCGGCGAGGAACCAGAACTCGCACACGTTGACCTTATGATCGGAAACAAGGAAGGTCCTGTGGGTCAGGCATTCGCAAATGGTTTAACACAGCTTTCAGCAGGTCACACACCTCTGCTTTCAGTTGTCCGTCCAAACCTTCCAACAAAACCTGCAACACTTATCGTACCTAAAGTAACTGTAAAGAACATGGGCCAGGCAGCACAGATCTTCGGTCCTGCACAGGCAGCTGTTGCGAAGGCCGTTGCAGATGCTCTTGAAGAAGGAGCATTCGGTGACCTTGATGTTGATGACCTTGTAGTTGTTGCAAGTGTTTTCATCCACCCTGAAGCAAAGGATTACAACAGAATCTACAGATACAACTACGGAGCTACAAAATTGGCAGTTAAGCGCGCAGTAGATGGCTTCCCTGACATTGACACAGTACTCAAGGAGAAGGACAGAATGGGACACGCGATCATGGGATTCAAGGTTGCAAGGCTCTGGAATCCGCCATACCTGCAGGTTGCACTTGACAATCCGAACCTTCCGGCAATTCTTAACATTATCAACCAGATCCCTAAGAGCGACCACGTTATCCTTGAAGCAGGCACACCTCTTATCAAACGCTATGGTGTGGATGTTGTCACCAGGCTCAGAGAGGTCCGTCCGGATGCGTTCATAGTTGCTGACCTTAAGACCCTTGATACAGGAAACCTCGAGGCACGCATGGTGGCGGATGCAACAGCAGACGCGATTGTCGTTTCAGCACTTGCACCAGTAGCAACCCTTAACAAGGCAATCGAGGAAGCTCACAAGACAGGTATCTATGCTATCATGGACACACTCAACTGTGAAGACCCTGTAGCGGTTCTTAAGAAGCTCGACGTACTTCCTGATGTTGTAGAACTGCACCGTGGAATTGACATCGAGGAAACAGAACATGCATGGGGCAACATTGATGAGATCAAGGCACTCTCACCAAAACTCCTGGTGGCAGTTGCTGGTGGTGTCCGTATCAACACAATGCCACAGGCTCTTAAAGCAGGCGCAGATGTCCTTGTAGTCGGAAGAGCGATCACCAATGCAAAGGATGTAAGGCAGGTCGCAGAGAAATTCATTGAAGGTCTTAACAACCCTGAGATCGACCAGTTCAGAGTTATGACCGACTTCTAAGCGTGTGGAATTTCCACACTCTTTTTTTACTTTCTTTTGGTTTGCAGATATTCTAATATATGCAGAGAACATATTCTCAGTTACAAATAACAGGTGTAATAATGCTTATTGAATACATTCATGCAGCTCTCGAGAAAGCCAGGTATGAGATAATAGAGGACGATGAACCGTATTATGGTGAAGTTCCTGAACTCGACGGTGTCTGGGCCACAGGCAGTACTCTTGAAGAATGCAGGAAAAATCTCGAAGAGGTAATTGATGAATGGATTGTTTTCAGACTGAGAAAAGGATTGTCACTTCCGCCAATAGGTAATTACTCCATAGAAGACTACGGGGAAGTTGCAGTTGCCTAAGCTCGTTCCCGTTACCCGAAGAACACTTGTAAAGCGATTAAAGGAATTCGGCTTTGAAGGCCCATTCTCCGGTGGAAAGCATTCATTTATGAGCAAGGGTGAACTTGTCCTGACAATCCCAAATCCACATAAGGGCAGAATAAGCGTTGCATTGCTGCAAAGAATCCTCAAACAGGCTCAGATATCCAGAGAAGAATGGATTGGTGATTGACTTAAGAACCAGCAAAACGCTCCGTTGCAGGTGGCACTGAGCAAAAATCATAATCTTAGGGTTCAGAATTACTTCTTGAATGCTGTTGAATGCCTGATTTTCCGTTTTCACAGTTACCTTTATACTCCTTATCACCTTAATACTGTTAAATTCGTATTGGAGAGATTTAATTGAGTTCTACACTAATTGTCCTGAATCTCAAGACATACCTTGAGGGTACAGGCGAAGGCGCCGTAAAGGTCGCACAGGCATGTAAAGAAGTTGCAGATGAATGCGGAATTGAGATAGGTGTTGCACCTCAGTTCTGCGACATCTACCGAGTATCATCACAGGTAGACCTGCCGGTCTATTCCCAGAGTCTTGACCCTATCGGAGCAGGTAGCTTTACAGGACATGCATTCGTGCAGTCCATCAAGGACGCAGGTGCCGTGGGAACCCTCATTAACCACTCCGAATGCCGTCTTACTCTTGCAAACATCGATGCATCCATCACAACCGCAAAGGATGCAGGACTTCATACTATAGTCTGCACCAACAATGTTGCAACATCAGCCGCTGCAGCAGCACTCGGTCCTGATTATGTTGCAGTGGAACCACCCGAACTTATAGGCTCCGGTGTTCCTGTATCAAAAGCAGACCCTGAGGTAGTTACAGGTTCAGTAGAGGCAGTAAAGAGGATTGATCCTAATGTACAGGTTCTCTGCGGTGCAGGTATCTCAAAAGGAGAAGACCTTGCAGCAGCTCTTGAACTTGGTTCTGTGGGCGTTCTGCTGGCATCAGGAATTGTGAAGGCTGCTGATCCTAAGGCTGCGCTGGAAGATTTGGTTAGTAAGTTGTGATTATTCTTTTTCCGGCTCTGTAGAAATCCTCTACGTTACTATATAAATCAGAAATATGAAAAAACGCTATCTTTGGTCATAAGCGGCTATGACTTAAAACTTGTTGACGATCTGGACTTCTACAGAGCTCTTTTTTTAAATCTCAATTTAAAAAAAGTAAGGCAGTTTAGTTTTCATCCCCTAATACTACAACCAATCCCCTTAAGTTGTCTCTCAATTTCCTGATGTATCTTCTCAACCTCAACATCACCCACAATCATCACACGGAAAGTAACACTCAGCCTCTTAGTACCCTCAACACCCTCATACCTGTCAATGATCTCAATTGAAACGATGTCATCATTACAGGAAACAAGTTCCATGATTACATCAGCATCAGCTTCCTCAGGAATCAGCACCGATATATCTCTCAAATGATGTTCGAGTTTGTCAAGTTTCCACTCATGTAGTTCCTCTTCGCTCAAAAGACGGATGTTCTCTATTTTAAGAGTTACCATCCTGCTTCCACATTCAAGGACAACAGTCCTTGGTGTCACCTTTTCAACAATTCCGGTATGGACAATTCCGGAGTAGATATGTTTGACACCGATCTCCTGTCCGATTGAGTCCAGCAGCCTGTCATACTCAGCTATCTTTGAGTTTATGAGCTTATCCGAGCGGCGAAGTGCGGCTGCAGTATCTCCGAAATGCACTGCTGCATCCTTCATCTTTGATGCAAAGGCTTCTGCATCTTTTTTTCTGACGATCGATGACATCTCACTACACTGCTGCAGGAAAGCGTCATGCACTTTGAGCACTTCCGGGTTCTCCATCTGGATGTATGCATAGAGGTATGGGTTCTGTCCAAGTATTCTGCCAACGAAATCAAGCATGATGTCGTAGACCGGACTCATGAATCTCCTTGATTCGTTCACACCGAAGTCGAGATTGTCAAATGTGGTTCCTATTGTGATGTATGCAAAGTGGGTAAGTCCCTGCACAACAGAAACGAACCTGTCGTGTTCTATGGGGGGGATTATTTCTATATGTGCTCCGTTATCCTCAAAAAGTGAATGCATTACAGGAAACCATTTCTCACATCGTCCTTCAATTGGTGTTAGAATGAATATCTGTCCGTGCAGACTTGGTATGGATGGTCCGAACATAGGGTGGGTACCGAGTATCTCCACATCTGCGGGAGCGTACTTTTTCATGGCCTCAGTGGGTCCCACCTTCAGGGATGTGAAATCCATAAGCAGGCTTCCACTCTTCATTTTAGGAGCAGTTTCACTGATTACCTTCTCGGTTATATTGATGGGCACTGTTACGATTACAATTTCACTGGTACAGATTGCAGCATCAAGGTCATGGGCAAACTCAACTCCCATTCTCTCAGCAACTTCAACTTTTCCGCTGCTTCCCCAGACAACTACTTCGTAACCTTGGTTCTTAAAAAAAGGGGTGAACCACTGTCCCATTTCGCCGGTACCGCCTATGATCAGGACTTTCAAATATCAAGTCCCTCCAGCACCGCTTGTTTCATAACTTCTATTGGTGGCTCAACACCTGTCCATATCCTGAATGCCTCAGCACCCTGATAGACAAGCATCATCTCGCCTGTAATCGCTTTTGCTCCAGCTTTCTTTGCTTCTTTAAGGAGTCTTGTTTCCAGCGGGTTGTAGACAATGTCGAATACTATGAGGTCCGGATGCATGTCTTCGGCAGTGGCAATAGTACCTTCGGTTTTTGGTTTCATGCCCAATGTCGTACAATTGATAAGGATATCACAATCATCTATTACGTCTTTAATACTCTCAATTCCACATCCTGTGGCAATGCCAACACTTGAAACATCCATTGAAAGGTCGAGGGCTTTTTGTTCTGTCCTGTTTGCAATGGTTATATTCGCTCCGTCCCTGGCAAACTGGAATGCGATTGCCCGTGCAGCTCCTCCTGCTCCTACTATCAGTACGTTTGAACCTTTTATTTCAACGTCCTTTTCCTCAATGGCGCGTTTGGCACCAATCCCATCGGTGTTGTGACCTGTTATACCTTCCTTGAAGTCAACTGTATTGATAGCACCGATATTTTCAGCAAGAGGGTCAGCATCCACAATACTCAGAGCTTCCTGTTTAAGTGGCACAGTAAGGTTGACTCCTCCAAAACCCATGGCTTTTGCTCCTAAAAGTGCATCTTTAAGATTTTCAGGACTGACCCTGAATGCATGGTATGTGCAGTCCATATCAAGTTCTATGAAAGCTGCATTATGCATATTCGGGGATAATGAATGTGCGATCGGATCACCGAATACTCCATATACTGTGTTCAAAAGAGAATCTCCAGAGCTGATTTTAATTCGTGTATCTTGATCTGTCCGGGTGCAACTTCCTTTGCAATAGCACCGTATGTGAGACATGAACCATAACAGGGTGCAACTATTCGGCTGTGCTTACCAATCTCTCCCATTGCAATGGTACATACTGGTTTTTCCATTTCAGAAGTAACCTGAAGTACGTTAAGGACATCCTGCTTTGACTTTGCCATTACTGCAAGCTTTGCAATATCCCCGCCTGCCTCGTGTGCACTGTTTAGTATCTTCTTCATGATCTCAACAGAAGGTGTCCCATCAAAATCATGAGCTGATACGATAACGGTTGAACCTGCTGCTTTTGCCGCAGCGATGACCTTGTTGCGTTGTTCTTCATCTGTGCTGAGCTCGATATCAATTGCCTCTACAAAGGGAAGTATATCTATCAATAATTTTATCCTGTTGTCTTCTGATCCATCCCATTTGCCACCGTCAGATTGTAATCTATTGGTTGCAATACATGGGAGGTTCGTGTTCGCTTTAATCCTTTCAATTGTCTTCTTAGCTTCCTCAAGGTCTGAAAAATTGAGAAGATCAAGCCTCAGCTCAAGGACATTTGCACCCAGCCAGTTTGCAGCTTTTGCATTCTCTGCCGGGTCGTTATCTATAACCGAAACAATAGCGGGCTTTTCGTCCAGGTCAAAGTTTCCTATCTTTACCACTGAATCGCTCCTGACTTATTGTGCTTATTTCTCAATAATTGTCTCTTCGATCTTCATTCCGAAGTGGCGGCCGATGTCTTCAGAGTGGACAAGTATCTCGTCCCCTACCTTAAGGTCAGTTACTGCGATTGGTTCCTTGTCCTTTGTGACAAGTTTGATTGTTTCCGCATTCTGAAGTATGTTCTTGATGATCTTGCCATTGAGATCTGCTTCAACCAGGATAAGTGGTCTTCTCTCGATCTTCACCCTTCCGACAACACCTGTTCGTTGCTTTCCGTCACCGCCTACTATGGTTACCTCATCGCCTGCTTTGAGTTCTGAAAGGTATCGTGTCTTCTCACCCACTTTGATGTAGGCGTGTACAGCACCTGCGTTAACTCTGAAAGGACGGGAGGCAACGTAAGGACTTTCCTCTGATTCGGAGTGCACAAGGAACATACCATTTGCCTGTGAACCCACAAGCATTCCTTCTCCTCTGACCATGAGGTTGCATGTGTCAACGCATACCCTGTCGCCCATGCCGATGGCTTCCACTCGTGTAACAACAGCAGTTCTGATATCCAGGTTATTTACACCTGCACTTTCGGCGATCTCGGCTGTCTTTTTGATCTGGCTCAGGTCTTTTGTTTCAAGCATCACGCCGTCTGTACCATGTTCCATGGTCTCAAAGGCAAGTTTTGCCTGTTCGGAGTCCTGAACTCCTGAGATGAGCATAACATCTTTTTTCTGAAGCCCTGCAATAAGGTTCTCCAGTGGAATTATCTGCCAGTCAGTTCCAATTGTTATGAGATAATCACAGACACTTCCCATTTCAGCTGCAAAAGTTTCGTAATCCTTGTTCTGTATTACTACATAACCGGCAACCTTCAATCCTTTTTCTTTAAGACGAAGAACTGTTGTAATATCAAGTGAACCGCTGTAGTCAGGTGGTAAGGATTTCGTTCCGTCTCCTTCTCCGTCTTTTCCCACGACTATTATATCCGCACCTTCAACGGGTCCGGAGGCAAAGGCCGCCACTTTTACATTACCAAGCTCTTTAACTTTTTCAACATCAGCAGCATCAACCATTATGGCATCAACTCCTGATTCCATTCCGGTGGTGATTACAGCCTTGCGTTCATCCCAATTGCCTTCATCGGCTTTTATCCAGATTATCTTATTATTCATGTGAGCACGTCCGCAAGCACAGAAAGGATCTGAGGTTATTCCAGCATTTCCAGTGCTTCATCTACTGACTTTTTATGGTGCACTATCTCTGTTATGGCTTTTGTAATTTTTGTAGGGCTATCGTGCTGGAATACGTTCCTTCCTATTGCAACACCCCTTGCACCACCTTCCATTGCACCTTCTATCATTTCCAGGAATTCCTTATCTGTGTTTGTTTTGGGCCCCCCGGCAACTACTATCGGTACCGGGCATCCTTGAACAACATCTTTGAAAGTATCGGGGTCCCCGGTGTACAGGGTCTTTACAACATCAGTACCAAGTTCCGCGCCAACCCTTGCGACATGAGCAACATGTTCCGGATCATGAGGATTTTTTATACCTTTTCCACGGGGATACATCATGGAAAGTAATGGCATTCCCCAGTAGTTGCATTCTTCGGCCACACTTCCGAGTTTCTGCAACTGGTCAGCTTCAGTTTCGGATCCTACGTTCACATGTATGGATACTGCGTCTGCACCCATTTTCATAACTTCTTCCACTGAACAGACCTGTACTTTGTTGTTAGGGTCCGGTCCCAGTGAAGTGGATGCACTCATGTGGACTATAAGTCCGACGTCATGTCCGTATCCTCTGTGTCCGTGAGTGACTATTCCCTTTTGCATAAGAACGGCATCAGCTCCTCCTTCTGCAACTTTGTTTATAGAATCCGCAACGTTGATGAGCCCTTTTATAGGACCGTCTGAGATCCCGTGGTCCATAGGGATGATTACCATGTTCCTGCTGTCTCTGTGCATTATCCTTTCAATACGGATCTTTTTACCAATATCAGTCATTGTTTTCCTTCTCCTAAGTAGTGTGTATACATTGTTGCATATTAGTGTACATCAATGCATATATTATTTTTTATTTATGTGTTACCATGTGACATAGTAGCACAGTTTATTATTTAAAGGTTTTTGTACTATTGAATCTTATTCTTTACAATTCTTGTCTAAAATCATATATTTTTAATAGAGATGTACAGGTTCCACTGACACAGGGTATTTCTGCCTCAATAGTAGCAGAGTTCACATGTCTTTCAGAAAATCGCCGATCTGTATTCCTTCAGAGTCTATGTCGTATCCGATCAGATGCTTCTCATGGTCACTGCCATGCATCTTCAATATCGACATGGTTTTTCTGATCTCTTTACCGATGTCAACATGTTTTAGTAGAATAAGTACATCTGCAAGTGAAGATACAGGTATCTCTGATGTTAGCACATTACTTCCAGCTGCCCTGTTGCCGCTTATGAGCATGGAAGTAAGACCCATATTCTTAAAAAGTCTGATGAGATTGGCAATGTGCTCAACTTTTGAAATCGAATCCTCAAAAACATAGTCAAATCCTGAGATGTCATCCAGAAGAATTCTCTTTGCTCCCATATCCTCAATGTTTGTCCGCAGTTCTACCGTATGTCTGCATGCATTTATTTCCGGAGGTGGAGTGTAGATGATTCTTAGCAGATCCTGTTTCTCTAGTTCTTCGATTTCTAGTCCGAGACTTGAAGCATAACGGCGAAGTTCCTCTGGACTTTCCTCAAAACTACTTATTATTCCTGGTTCGCCATTCTTTGCCCCTTCCACTATAAAATACAGTCCGAATAATGTTTTTCCGGTACCTGTATTCCCTGCTATCAGGGTGGATGATAGTTCGAAAAGTCCTCCGCGGCTCAATTCATCGAATTTTGGAATACCCGAACCAATCCTCTTTACCTGTGCGGGTTGGTTAACTTTACGGGCAGTTATCCGGGGATATATGTTCACTCCTCTTCCTGATATATCAAAAGTGTGTTCTCCTTCGATATAATTAGGCCTGTTCATCTTGATTACTTTTATCCTGCGGTTACTACCCCTTCTCTGTATCTCCTGAGAAAGATAGACTATTCCATCCACCACGTCACTGATAACAGACCTGCAAACTTCGGACAGTGACATTGTCCCTGTGAGGAAGACCATGGAATCCCATTCTCCGATTGCTGTATTAAGTGAGTAGATAAATCTTCTTCTTTCGGCTTCAGGGAAACCGAACCCTATAGGAGTGACCGGATCGATCAATATTCTGTCAGGTTTCAATGAAGTCACAGCATTACCCAATTCCACAAGCATGGTGAGAGGATCTCTTTCTACAGAGCTGACACTGAAAGTATGGATATTCAGTGACTCTTCATAGAAATCATAATTTGAAAGTACTTCTCTGATCGAACTTTCTGATTTTGAAGTTATACAGATATAAAGTACTTTTTCACCGTTCTTTGCTGCTTCACATAAACTCTGTACGCCAAGTGTTGTCCTTCCGCTACCCGGATCACCTGCGATCAATGTAGTGGAGGGAGATGTGATGCCTCCTCCCAGTATCTCGTCAAAGCCCGGTATTCCTGTGAATTTAGTTTCCAATGTGGTACCTCATAAGTATTGACATAGAAATAAAATGACCTTTACATTAAGGATTTATATGTAATTTCCTCTCCCTCTTTTAGTTTACTTTTACTTTTACTTAACATTATTCGTAAATATGTGTGGTAAATATTTTATTTTGTTCCGTGCCAATTAATGCGGTGGAGAGATAGGTATGAAACCCTCTTATATTGGTAATTCCTATAATGGCAATATTATTGCAATTACCACAATTGTTGCAATCTTACTATTAATAAAGAAACCAATCAGAGAAATTATCTATGAGAGAATTAAAGATCCTTGTGATCAATAACTACGGGCAGTTCTGCCATCTGATCCATCGTGCAGTAAGGGATCTGGACATGGATACCGGGATAGTTGCCAATACAACTTCTGTAGAAGAGATACTTGATGAAGAACCCGACGGACTTATTCTTAGTGGCGGTCCTTCAATGGAAAGAGCAGGCATGTGTGCTGAATATGTGCAAAGCATTGACGTTCCTATCCTTGGTATCTGTCTGGGACATCAGATAATTGCAAAGACCTTTGGCGGTGAGCTTGGAGCCGGTGCTTCCGGAGGTTATGCTGATATTGAAGTAGAGATCGTGGAGGAAGGTGAGCTTCTTAAAGGTCTGGGTCCGAAAACATCCGTGTGGGCCTCTCATGCCGATGAGGTTGTTAAGCTTCCCGAAGGGTTCATCCAACTTGCAAAGTCCTCTGTATGCGAATACGAAGCCATGAGACATGAAGAAAGACCATTGTTCGGGGTGCAGTGGCATCCCGAAGTGGCCCATACTGAAAAAGGAGAAGATCTTTTAGTTAATTTCTTTGAAGTATGCGAGACCTATTAGTCTCGCATTCGTCTATGTGAAAATTATTGATTCTCACATTCCCATTTTCTTCATCATTTTTTGCATATTGAATTTTCCGCCACGGAATCCTTTCATGGCAGTTTGCATCATCTTGTGATACTTAAGGAGTTCTCTGACATCTTCAGGGGCGCATCCTGATCCTCTGGCAATCCTTTTGATTCTGGAACTGCCAATTACTCTCGGATTCAGCATTTCCTCTTCTGTCATGGAATCCATGAGCACTCTGTAACGTCCGAGTTTGTCACCTGTAACCTTATAGGCATCTTCGGGTATCTTTGCACCCATTCCTCCAAGTGGTAACATCTGCATGATCTGTTTCATAGGCCCCATCTTGTTGAGACTCTCAAGTTGCTTATACATGTCCTTTAATGTGAACTTTCCACGGAGCATTGATTCCATGTCAAAGTCCTCTTCATCAAGGGCTTCTTCCGCTTTTTCGATAAGACTCTTGATGTCACCCATTCCAAGGAGCCGTGAAATGAACCTGTCAGGCTCGAATCTCTCAAGGTCTTCCGGCGTTTCTCCGACACCGATAAAAGCGATGGAAGAATTTGTCTCTGATACTGCGGAAAGTGCTCCACCACCCTTTGCGGTACCGTCCAGTTTTGAGATGACAACTCCTGATATTCCGACCGAATCATTAAAAGCACGTGCCTGATCACTTGCCTGCTGGCCTATGCCACCATCCAGAACAAGCAATTTGTAGTCTGGCTTTGCAACAGCATGTATGTCTTCCATTTCCTTTATAAGATCGCTCTCAAGTGAGTGACGACCTGCCGTATCCACAATGAGCACATCATTTTTCTGGAGCTCTTTCAAACCTCTCTCTACAATCCCCACAGCATCAGAATTGTTTTCCTCGCCGTAGAATGCTACGTTGAGTTTGGTACAGAGTGTTTTAAGTTGCTGATAAGCTCCCGGTCTGAATGTGTCGGCACAGATCACGCCAGGTTTTAGTCCTTTTCTCTGGAAGTAACGTGCAAGTTTTGAAGTTGTTGTTGTTTTACCACTACCCTGCAGACCTATCATCATAATGGTCTGTGGTTTGAGAGGGATATCTGTACTCTTCCCTATAATATTGATAAGTTCCTGATAGACTATCCTGATTACATGTTCCCTGGGGCTCATTCCTGAGGGCACTTCTTCTTTCAATGCACGCTCTTTGATTTGCTTTGACATTTGCATGACCAGTTTGACATTCACGTCAGACTGGAGTAAAGCCCTCTGGATGTCTTTGACGACCTCATTTACGGTACGCTCATCGACACGTCCTGATTTCACTATCTTTTTTAGGGCATCCTGCAGGGAATTCCCGAGTTTATCCATTACCATTTAAGGATCATCCTGTTCAGTTCTCTCTTTTATCTTAATAAATGGGGAGTTCATATTTAATCCTGTTGTGAATGTGTTTAACTTTGCAGATACTATATTATTGTTATCATATTCAGGATATCAGTGCCACCGCTATCATCACAGCAAAAACTCCTAACCATTGTTTATTCATCAATCTTTCTTTAAGTAATATCCATGCCAACAGCACGGTTATGGCAGGATACATTGAAGTAAGAATGGCTGCAATGTCCAGTCTTCCGCTTCTTGCGGCAAGCACATAGAATACATTCCCTCCTGTGTCCAGAAAGCCTGCAAGTAATATAAGTGGAATGAATGCAATCCCTGATAAATTGATCTTCTGACCTGAATAAACTATCATTCCGAATGTGAGTATAGTTGCTGCCGTCCTGGCACTCACAAGGGGCCAGAATATGCCGGTACCCTGTACCTGATCGATAAGTATCATAAAAAGGCCGAAACCTGTGCCTGCCATAAGCGGGAATCTGATCCTTTCAAGTTCTATCTTCTGACTGTTCTCTTCCCTTGTGATTAGCCATACTCCCATAAAGGCAAAAGCAAACCCAGTGAACTGACTTCTAGTTGGCAGTCCTTCAGTGGCGATTCCAAAGGACATAGGTACAAGTGCACTCCAGACGGCAGTGACAGGTGCAACGATTCCCATTTTTTCAACGGACAATGCGTGATAAAGAGCTACCAGTCCGGCACCACCTGAGAATCCGGCAAAGATGCTCCACATGATATTAGTTAATGATGGCAGTTCCTCTGCGAAAAGAATAGCTGATGTGCCCAGGAGCACGATGCCTACGATCTGAGAAATGATGACAACTATCATTGCTCCGTTACGTTTGCTTGCAACTCCTCCGCTAAAATCTGCAGCTCCCCAGCACATGGCTGCTGCAAGCCCGAATAAAGCAATAGATATATCCATTTCAAAAACCCGGATTAATGGAATGGATGTCTGGCATAAAAAACTTACAACCTGTGCTTTGACCTTTCCGGTAATCAGAAGATATATCGGAATAAATGTTTCAGAATGTATGTTATTTTTTAAAAATCAGATAAGCAATTAGTAGCGGGGGATGGATTCGAACCATCGGTCTACGGGTTATGAGCCCGTCGGGATCTCCTGGCTACCCCACCCCGCTTCGGAGATTGCTTTTGGTTTTGGTAGGGTACTTCCCCTTCAACGTTTTCATTACTGATATAGTTTGCGTATGAAAGGTTACTGGTATGGGTAATAGTAGAGATAATATTATTATATAACAAATATATCTCTTATCAGTTTTAATATATTGTTCAATCGCCCAATCAAAAATCTCCGGAGAATTCAATAAATGGCCTTACCTGACAAATTCAAATGTGTTGTGACTAACTGGGATTATATATACGATCTTTGCAGGGAAGTTGCAAATGAAGTAAAAGATTCCGGCTACGAACCTGATATGATAATTGCCCTCGCAAGGGGAGGATGGTTCGCAGGCCGTGTGCTCTGTGATTTCCTTGGACTTGATGATCTGACCAGTCTGAAAGTAGAACATTATCTTGGAACTGCTCTTGCTGGTGATGGTCCACAGATTAAGTATCCACTTGCCGATAATGCTGTTGAGGGAAAGAAAGTCCTTATTGTTGACGATATTGCTGATACGGGTAAGAGCCTGATGCATTCACTTGAGTATGTAAATGAACAGAAACCAGAGGAAGTGAGGACGGCAGCTCTTCAGTTCCTTGATTCATCGGAATATGAACCAGATTATATTTCCGAACGTCTTGAGGAATGGGCATGGGTTGTTTTCCCATGGAATTTTATTGAAGATATGACTGATCTTATATCTACCCTCATGACAAAGGAAGATAGGTCCGTGTGGGATATCCAGTCCATACGACATGGTCTTTATATGTATCACTCACTTGATTCATTTGCATTTGAGATAGCACAGCCAGGCAGACTTCCTGAGATAATGTCAGAGATGCATCGCAGAGGAATAGTAACTTCTATTAATGAAGATGGCAAGCAGTACTGGAAACTTGTCTGAAAGACCAGAGTGATATGATGCAGGAAAAAGCTGATGTTGCTATAATAGGGGGAAGCGGCATTTATGATGCCAATCTTCTGGATAATGTCAGAGATGTGGATATTGATACTCCATTTGGCAAGCCTTCGGATTCCATTACAATAGGTGAGCATAGAGGTCTTACGGTCTGTTTCCTTCCAAGACATGGTGTGGGGCACAGAATATCTCCTTCTGAGCTTAATACCAGAGCAAATATATTCGCTCTGAAGAAACTTGGAGTAAAACGTATAATCGCAGCATCTGCGGTTGGTAGTCTTAGAGAGGAGTTCAAACCTCTGGATATTGTCATACCCAACCAGATATTCGACCGTACAAGATCCCGGCCTTCTACTTTTTTTGAGGATGGTATTGTGGTTCACATGGGATTTGCAGATCCTTTCTGCCCCGAAACTTCAAAGACAATAGTGGATGTTGCCCGGTCAGGAGGCTATAATGTTAAGGAAGGCGGTACATATCTCTGTATGGAAGGTCCTCAGTTCTCAACCCGTGCTGAATCCCGTGTATATCAGGCACTTGGCTTTGATATTATAGGAATGACTGCCATACCGGAGGCAAAGCTTGCCAGAGAAGCCGAGATATGCTATTCTATGATAGCTACAGTGACAGATTATGATGTGTGGCATGATGAAGACGTAACCATTGAGGTTATTATTGAGAATGCCATGAAGAACGAGGCTGCTGTCAAGGATATAATCGTATCATCTCTTGACAAACTGAGCCTTGAGCAGCATTGTATGTGTAAGGATGCCCTGGAGGGTGCAATTACTACGGTTCCGTCCATGATACCTTATGAAACCAAAAAGAGACTTTATCCTATTATAGGAAAATATCTTGAAGAGTAATGAGCCTGTTGCCAGTTACAGGCTTATCGCAAGTATTTTAATATATCATGGTGCTTATTTAATTCGGTGTATCAATGCCTCATAAGTGTACAAGATGCGAATCTATCTTTGTAGACGGTTCTTCAGTAATACTTAGCGGATGCCCTAATTGCGGCTGGAATAAATTCCTTTATGTCAAAGATGAGGATGTTGAAAAACAGACTTCAGAAAGTGCTGAGACCACAGGATCCATTGAAGAACATGCAGTTATTGATGAGACTACTTCGGAAAATACAACTGATAAGTCTTCCGGAGATATTATCCGTGAAATAGATGATATTCTTGGTGTTGAAAAAAAGGAACCAAGTGTAGCTGAAGATGATGAAAGGGTTGAATCTGTTCGTATACTTGGACCTGGTTCATATGAATTGAACCTCGATTCTCTTCTTGACCGTAAGGAACTGGTAATGGCAATTAAAGAGGATGGTGCATACGCTCTGCATCTGGGTTCTGTTTTTAAGGAGAACAGGGATAAGAAAAAGAAGAAAAAGTGATATCTTTTTTCTATGGGGCAGGCAATGAATGCAATTTCAAAAGAACGGTTCTTTGAAGTTGATGCTCTGCGAGGTATTGCTATCGTTCTGATGGTGATCTACCATTTCTTTTTTGATCTTGATTTTCTGGGAATTCGTGAATTTGATACGCATTCCGGACTTTTGCTTGTGATCGGAAGAAGTGCAGCTATCCTTTTCATCTTTCTTGTGGGTGTTTCTCTTACATTGAGCTATTCAAGATCTGTACTACTGGGAAGAAGTGCAGGATCACGCTTTATTCATAATCTCAAAAGAGGAGCCGGCATATTCGGATGGGGTCTTGTCATAACAATCGTTACGGCAACAGTACTTGAGCGTGGAACCATTTATTTTGGAATACTTCATCTCATAGGTGTTTCTATTGTTCTTGCATACCCTTTTTTCAGGTACAAACGGATTACCCTGGCAGCCGGTATTCTGGTATTGATCGCTGGCATTCCTATGGAATCATATTATGCTGATTTTCCTTGGCTGCTCTGGGTGGGTATCAAGCCCCATGGCTTCTATACACTTGATTACTTCCCTCTTATACCTTGGTTTGGTGTTGTTCTGCTTGGCGCTTTCACAGGCAATAGTCTTTATCCTGAATATCAGCGTATTTTCAGGATGTGTGATTGTGAAGAGAATGCTGCAGTTGGAATGCTGGAATATCTGGGAAAAAAATCGCTTTTCATTTATCTGGTGCATCAGCCGGTGATCGTTGGACTGTTGCTTTTGCTAATGTTCTTTATCTAAGATCAGGATGGTT
>JAASSR010000055.1 GCA_021767785.1 Methanolobus sp. | reverse complement strand
ACAGGTGGTACTTCACAATCTATATATGAATCACATTGTCGATTATAATCGGTGATTTCTTCAGTCACGCTATAGTAGAATCTGAAAGATAATCTTCCAATGTCAGCAGCAAGACATTTTCCTGCTTTGCTATCTCATACAAGTTTTTAATAAGTTCTCCGAATATCGGCCCTGTAAAAATCCTTATTTTTACAATAAACACAACCTCGAAATGTATGTCAAGGTTACATTATTGTTCAAATGAAGATCTCTGCAGAGTCCCTATAAAGTTTATTATTTAAGTTCCTCATCCTTTTCCTCCGTTTTGTCCTCCATTATATTGAGTTTACATTGATTGTCCGCGTCACATATAATATGTGCAGTGCCAAAGACCTCTTTTACAGGGATAACAAAACCCAGGCCCAATCCTGACTTGTTCAGGCCCACGTCTTCGTTGATACTATCTATGATCCTACTTGCATTTTCGGATTCTGCAAGTGTCAGCACTATTTCTTTTTCCGGCTCTATCAGCATCCCTAACAGTTTCTTGTTTTCGTGAACACCGGTACCACGCCCAAAAACGATGGTCCCACCTTTTGCGCCGGCCTTGCAGGATGCCTTTACTATATCGTCACCCCATCCTTTCTTTACTATGCTTACTATCAATACCACATTACTTCCATCATTCATTATTTTCCCTTCCTATATATCTTATATAAACACCTAAAAGCATTACAAAAATGATGGGTGCCAGGGCTATCAATGCTATCATGCCGAAACCATCAATGACAGGATCCCTGTTCCCAAGTGAAGAAGCAACGCCTACTGCCATGGACATCAGAAAAGTGACAGCCATTGGCCCGGTTGCTACCCCTCCTGAATCAAAGGCAATGGCTATGTAATCCTTGTCGCTAAGCCACATAAGCAGCAGCGCCAGGAGATAAGCTGGTATTACTATGTACATAAAAGGGATGTCGTAGACCAGCTTTGCCATGGCTATGCCTACAAATACGGCAACAGCTATGGATAAAGTATAAAGCATGATATCAGCCCGGATATATCCACTGGATGATTTTTCTA
Source organism: Methanolobus sp. (assembly GCA_021767785.1). Classification (GTDB taxonomy): domain Archaea; phylum Halobacteriota; class Methanosarcinia; order Methanosarcinales; family Methanosarcinaceae; genus Methanolobus. The sequence continues at coordinate 15,235 of JAASSR010000055.1, read as the reverse complement.
TCTGGTAGCATAATACTCTCACAGCAGGTTCTGCAAAGGTAGCAAGAAAACCAAGGAGAATGCCCAAAGGAATCAGTACCCATTTTTGTTCAAAATTGCCGAAGAAATAACCCATCTCCAGACCCACAGGAAAGAAACCATTGTAAACGCCATATAGAAATAGTACCATTCCTGCAGCTGTCATGCTTATTCCAATTAACAGCTTTATAAGTTCTGAAGAGGGGAATTTAAGGTATAATAACTGGAAAATAATGAAGAATATTATGAGGGGCAGCAAAGCCTCAAAAACCTCTAGAACAATGGCAATCAGCGTCTGTCCATGTTCTACGCTACTCAGGTAAATACCCCCAGGAGCATTACACTGATTATCGGTCCAATGGAGGCCAGGCCGATGAGTCCGAAACCGTCGGACAGTTCTGACTTTTCACCCATCACAGACACAATACCTATGCCCAATGCAAGGATGATCGGTACTGTCATGGGCCCTGTTGTAACGCCACCAGCATCATAGGCTATGGCAATGTACTCAGGTTTTGTTAAAAATGACAGCATTATGACGATCAGATATCCAGCGGTCAGGAGATATTTTATGGGCACACCATACACGATCCTGAGCATTGAGACTGATACAAAGAAGCCCACACCACAAGCAATGGAAAGTATCAATAAATTCCTGGAGATGCCATCATCGGACACAGAATTGATCATAGTGCTCAGTACCCTGACATCAGGCTCTGCAAGTGTTGCTATGAACGAGAGCAAAAATGCAACGGCTACTATGAACAGCAGTGAATTGTGCTTTGGCAGTTCGGAGCCAATTGATTCACCAATTGGTAGCATCCCTATCTTTACACCCATAAGGAAAAGCACCATTCCTGCAATTACCAGCAAAGATCCTGTAACGAACGAAAGGAATAAATCTGAACTCATACCTATTATAAGCATTATCAGAAGAACTGCCAAACTAAGAGGCAGAACAGCTTGGACGACCTCCTTGAATGTCTCTTTAAAATCCTCTATCATGATATTATCCTTCTTTTCTAGTTATTTATACCCTGGCTCGCAGACATGTCAATTCCATCAATAGAGTTGATTTTGTTCACAATACAGGAAATTGGAAAAAATTCCACCTTAACGGGTTCCATCCTTGCTATAAAAATCTATACTCTCAGTTAATATATACACTTTACCATCTCGACATTTTCAGGAACTATCGGAGCAATTCCGCAATTGCTCTGTTCAAAAAGATCGGAATACTGTTCTCTATATCTTCGCTGGTCAATGCATCCTGGGTTCTTGCATGGCACTATTATATGATACCATTATCTCTGCTGCTTATAGTTGTAAAAATGTCTGCCTGATAAATATCAATGAATTGACAGCTAAGGAAATCTTCACTGGAGGGGACTATTTTTAATCAGGCTTCCTTTCAGCGTTTACTTTGGATGGATCACGGTCGCAACCATCGCTAATGCAACTATTTTTCTTGTAAGCATCGGATGGGGAGGTTCGGGTTCGCTGAGAGAACCTGGGCTGTTATTATACTTGTTGTCGGACTTATCATTGCAACAGCAACAATGATAAAGAACAGGGACATCTCTTAGGACTTGTTATTGTCTGGGCATATGCAGGATCCTGCTAAGGCATATATCACCTGAGGGTTTCGGTGGAAGGTATCCCAGCGTGATAACTTCAGTAGTTATCTGTATAGTCCTTTTACTTATTGCAGAAGTATATCTTTTGAGGTTAAAAAAAGATTTAATAATAGTATTTTGATGCTGGAGCAATAAGACCACAGGTTTTATTCCTTGTACTTTTTTTCAATATATTTTTTTGTCCATGGACAGGCAATAATACATCTGCCACAAAGAGGGTGATTGAAATTTATTTTCTTTGAAGCTCTTTTGCATTCACTGTAACATTGCTGGATGTCTATGATTTCATCCCTCTGGACAGACGAATCCCATTGTTTGCCAGTGGGTGCATTCACAGGACAATTATCGATACAGTCACTACAATCTCCACACAGGGATTTTTCGATAGGCTTACCTGCTTTGACAGGAGCTTCGGTAAATACGGTATTAAGACGTAAGGCACTACCAAATTCCTTTGTAACCAGAAGGTCGCATTTACCAATCCATCCAAGTCCTCCTTTTGTGGCCGTAGTTTTATGAGAGAATTCTGCTTCCAGTTTATTTTCATTAATATCCGATGTGCTGGCAGTCATGGAAATAGTCCTGTGGCCCATTTGTTGCAATTTTTTTTCAAGCTCCATTCCAATGGAAGTAAGTTTTTCGTTGGCTATATTGCATTCATCAATGTATGCATGGAATGGACCATTAGTAAGATTTCTGATAACTTCCCTGTCAAGGGCAATTCCAAATACAATAGCAAGTTTTAATTCTGGATAGGGACGAAATGGAATATTTTCCATATTTGCTATACCCCATATCGATACATTTTCAGACAGTAAATTCCTGATGATGGATTCACAGTTTTGCATAAACAATGTTCCTCTAGTTCATTTGAAGTATTTCATCCGTTCTATTTTAGATCATGATTATTCAAAGAAAGTTTGGACATACTTGAAATTAATTGTTTTGTATATGGACTCTGAGGATTATGGAATACCTCATTTGTATCATTTATCTCAACGATCTTACCTTCCTGCATAACAGCAACCCTGTCTGCGATTCTTTTGACAAGGGCCAGATCATGGGAGATAAAAAGCAATGTCATATCCATTTCTTTTTTGAGTGTTTTAAGTAATTGCAGTATCTGAGCCTGTACTGAGACATCCAGAGCGGCAGTAATTTCATCCGCAATGAGCAAATCCGGATGAAGGGCTATTGAACGTGCTATAGCAATCCTCTGGTTCTGTCCACCACTCAATTGATGCGGGTATCGATGCAGATGTTCTTCAGAAAGTCCTACATGATTCAGTAATTGCAATACCCTTTTCCTGACATTATCTTCGTTTTGACATTGCAGCCTCAGGGGCTCGGCCAGAGAATCATATATAAGATGTCTGGGGTTTAAGGATGTATCTGCATTCTGGAATATCATCTGTACTTTTGTATGTAGAAAAGATAGAGTTTTCCTGTCAGGAAATGTAACATCTCTCCCCTCCAGTATTATCCTTCCATTGTCGGGTTTTTCTAGGTTTACAAGACATTTTGCAAGCGTTGTTTTCCCACAGCCGCTTTCCCCTACAATACAGAGCGTTTCATGTTTATTAATCCGAAAAGAAATGTTTTCAAGCACCTTGGTACTCTTTTTCCTGAACGGTATGGTTGAAGAAGAATAACTCTTGTCAAGCGCTTTTACTTCAAGCACAGGCAAAACACCTCACATATCTCTCCCCTTCTATCTTCTCCAACCCAGGATGCTCATGTTTACATTTTCTAGAAGCCAATGCACAGCGTGGATGGAACCGACATCCCTGTGGCCTCTGTGTAAGCTGTGGGGTAAAGCCCGGGATTGGTAGCATTTCCTTTTCCGGATGTGAAACTAACAATTGACTGGAATAGGGATGAATAGGTTTTTCAAAAAAACTATTAACAGGCGCAATTTCCACCAGTTCTCCTGCATACATTACTGCAATTTTATCGGAAAGGTTGTAGGCTACATTAAGATCGTGTGTGATTAAGAGGATCGAGCGTTCTGAATGTAGCTTGGATAACATTTGCACAATCTTTAATTTCACAGTTACGTCAAGTCCGTTGGTTGGCTCATCAGCTATCAAAATATCAGGGTCAGTTGCAATTCCCAGGGCAATTGCAAATCTCTGTTTCATTCCTCCGCTTAATTGATGAGGATACTGCGATAGTCTGCGCAAAGGATTTTTTATCCCTGTCTTTTTCAGGAGGGAAACCATTTTGTCTCTGGATGAAGGTTTGTTCGAATATTTGAGGGTTTCATATAAATGTCCATGCATATTGAATACCGGATTAAGGGAAGCTGAAGGATTCTGGAATACCAGCCCAATCTTATTACCTCTGATTCTGCGCCATTCTTTTTTCTTCAATGATAGGATTTCTTCTCCATCTATATGCACCTTTCCGGAAACTTTGGCATCACGGGGAAGCAGGCCCAACAGAGAATTTGCAAGTAATGATTTACCGCATCCCGATTCACCTATTATTGTGAATGTTTCCTTATCGAGTATATCCATATCCACTGAATCAACGGGCATTATAAGTCCGTGGGGAGATTCAAATTCCACTCTAAGGTCTCTTATGCTCAGCAATCAGAACAACCTCCAGCGCTGTTTTGTATCCCGTGGATCAAAAATATCTCTCAATCCATCACCAAGGAAATTGAAACCAAGGACAGTAATTACAATAAATATCCCAGGGAAGAACATTACATGAGGGGCAGATTGTATGAAAAGCCGGCCTTCATTGACCATCATACCCCATTCAGGAGCAGACGATACGCCCAATCCTAAAAAACTCAATCCGGCAGCTGCAAGGATAACATTTCCCATTCCAAGAGTTGAAAGTACAAGCAAGGGTGACGTAATATTCGGGAGTATATGATGGCGTAATATATAGGGAGCCCTGCCTCCCATCATTCTTGAAACTGCAATGTAATCCATGTTTTTCACCGCCAGAACAGAGCCCCGGCTAACTCTTGCATAGGCAGTCCACTCAACTATCGATAAAGCAATTATCAATCCGGTCATGCTTCCACCGAATATGCCGGCAATTGCAAGAGCAATGAACATACTTGGAAACGCAAGAAAACCATCAACAAATCTCATCACGATCTCATCTACAATGCCCCCCGCATAGGCTGAGATCGACCCTATCATAGTGCCAGCGATAAAAGATATTCCTATTACTGAAGCTCCTATAAACAGACTAATACGTGCAGCAAAAAGAACCCTGCTTAAGATACATCTTCCCAGATGATCTGTGCCAAATGGATATTCTGAGGAAGGAGAAAGTAATCTTTGCTCAAAATTGGTTTGTTGAGGATCGTGAGGTGCCAGCCACGGTGCTGCCAGTGCCAGGAACAGTACTGCACCAATGAGAATAAGACCAATTAGAATGCTTCTGTTAATTATTCCTTTTATCATATCTCAACCTCGGATCAAGATAGGCATAGGATATGTCCACTAAAAGATTGATGAGAACAAAGATCCCTGCAACAAATAAGAGAGTACCCTGTATCATGGGGTAATCCCTGCTATATATTGAACTGACCATTAAATTTCCTATACCAGGCCATGCAAATACAGTTTCAATTATAACCGATCCATTTAACAGATATCCAAAACTCAGTCCCATCATGGTGATTACTGGTATGAAAGCATTTTTAAGAGCATGCTTTCCAATGACAATATATTCAGGCAAACCCCGTGCCCTGGCTGAAAGAATATAATCGTGATCAAGCACATCTAAAAGACTGGAACGCATCAGGCGCATGAGGACTGCTGCAGATGAAGTTCCAAGAGTTAAAGCCGGTAGTATCATGTGGTAGAGATCACCTCCATCACCATACCCTCCTACAGGTAAAATATCGAGAAAAAGAGCAAATACAAGAATCATAAGATATCCCTGCCAGAAATTAGGTATAGAAACACCAAATAGAGAGAAAAATCTGCTCAGGTCATCTTTCCATGTATCCTTTGCCAGTGCAGCTATTATACCTCCCGGGATGGCAATCAATAATGTGAATAACATACTTGCCACCGCTAATTTAAAAGTTGCACCGAAATTGTGAAGGATGGCTTTTGAAACTGGTTGATCGGTCATATAGGAATAACCCAGATCACCAGAAAGGACCTGCATAAGCCATGTACCGTATTGCACATAGAAAGGCTGATCAAATCCCATTTCATTTCTGAACTCTTCTACAACTTGTGGATCAGCCACACCATCTGGGCCTGTAAGCAATAATTCAGCCGGATCTCCTGGTGCAATATGTATTATTGAAAAACTTATTATTGAAACTAAAAGAAGAGTGGGTACAAGAAATAACACTCTTCTTATCAAATAAGCAAACATGATCATTTATCCTGTTTTGAAGAAATACCAGATATCAGGAAGAATGTATCTGTATTCCAGGGTCGGAATAAAGGATGCATACATTTCAAATTATATTTATGTATCATTGGTAACGAATCGGTTCTCAAATCTTCAAAACCTGCTTTTTCAAAGAGAGGCTTAATACTTTCTGGCTTTACATTTGAATAAAGAGGCAGTGAAGGGTGTAGTGAGGAATAATATTGATTGAATTTTCCTGGACGTAATAGGCCTGTTGTAGAATCCCTGTATGTTATAGCTTGCAGTATTTTTCTGATCCCACGCTTGAATTTCTTTACAGGTGATGGATCAAACCAGTTACCATCTATTGCAATAATCTTCCCGCCGGGACGCAAAACACGGTCCCATTCCTTAAGAGTATTTTCCGGGTCTGGAAGGGTCCAGAGAAGATATTTACTTACCACTACATCGAAACTTGAATTATCAAATGCCAGATTTTCTGCATCCCCTTTTTTGAATTTAATATCGAGGTTGCGTTTAATAGCTTCTCCCTGTGCTTTTTCTAGCATGGACTGTGATATGTCGATGGCAGTTACCTCATGTCCCATATCTGCAAGCAGAAGAGCCAAAAATCCCTTTCCTGTGCCTATATCCAGTACTCTCAGTGGACCTCTCTCCAGATGGGGAAGGAGACTCTGCTTCCAGAGTTCCCTTTCTTCACTTCCAAGAGATGTAGCACCATTGGTATAACTTGTACTGCGCCAATCCCAATATTCCTCTATTTGCTGTTTTACAGTCATTTCTACACCTTATTCCAATCTAACGTCTTCAGTCAGGAAGGTAATTTCGTTGGGATAAATAGCAAAACCCTGAACCTCTTCTGAGGTCCCTACAGTCTTTCGATAGTAAAATACAAATATTTCGGGACACTCTTCAAATACCTGCTTCTGTATATTATTGTAGTATTCCAGACGCTGATCATTGTCCATGGTTGTACGTCCCATTTCCAGCCATTCATCCACGTTCTCATTGGAGTAACCTGTCCAACCTGCATATTTGCTATCTGATGCAAAATGCTGGGAGAGGAAATAATCAGGATCACCTGTAGGTGCTACTCCCCAGGCATAAAGTCCGAGGTCATAGTTGCCGTTACTCATATCTGCACTCAGGGCACCACTTTCAAGAATGATTGCCTCACTTTCTATTCCTATCTCACGCAGCTGAGCAGCCATTGCTTCTGCAGCTGGTTTCATCTCAGGTCTTGAAGCGTAGGTTTTTATATTAAGGGCGAAGGTTTCTCCTGCATAATCAAGTGTACCATCTCCATCTACATCCTCAATACCTGCCTGTGCTAGCATCCCGAGAGCTTTTTCAGGATTATGTTCATAGGGATCCAGCTGATCATTTGCAGACCAGCTAAAGAGTGAGGGAAAGACTCCGACTGCAGGTGAACCACCAACGCCTTCCAATGCAGCATCTATGACCTGCTCTCGGTCGATTGCATGATTAATAGCTTTTCTTACGTTTATATCGTCCAGAGGTGCTTTTCTGGTATTTACATACATAAAACCGGTTCTCATGGTTTCTTCGTTGTGTATATTTATGTCATCTTTTGCATCCAGACGAGCAACTTCTGCTGGCGGAATGCCGTCTGCGATCTGTACATCTCCTCCTTCAAGCTTGAGAGATCTGGTTACAGGATCACTTACATAATTAAACACAGCCACATCAAGTTGTGGTTCATCTCCCCAGTAATCAGTATTCTTTTTGACAACCAGTTCTATCCCAGGTTCAAATGATTCAAACTCATAGGGACCAGTACCGGAAGGAGAAGCTGCAAGATCACTTGCTTCAGGATTTACTATTGATACTATCGGATCTGTCAGACTTGCGATTGTAGGTGCATATGGTTTTTTTGTGGTTATCAATACTGTATGATCATTTAAAGCCGATACATCCTCAATAAAATCATATTGGCTACTGCGTGTATTATTTGGATCCCTTACTCTGTTTATGGAATACACGACTGCATCTGAGGTCATGGGTGTACCATCATGAAATGCTACATTTTCCCTGAGTGTTATCTTCCAGACAGTATTATTAACGGCTTCGTATCCTGTTGCAAGTTCAGGTATCAATTCCATATTTTCATCATAACTGAACAATGTTTCATACAGCCCGGCTTGTCTCACATACCATCCGACCCATTTATATGAGGCATCAAGACTATCTGCAGGTCCAAATGTCTGTGCAATTTGAATAGCCCTTTCCTGGCTTTCATTAATATTATTTTCTTCATTTTGTTGCTGGTCTGCACATCCAGCAAACAATATAGAAATTGTGCATAGTAAAATAATCAGATAAGTGTTATTTTTTCTTAAATCCATAATCCATATCACAACATCTTAATTTGTTTGTCGTTATATTAATATTACGAATTGAAATGTTTGTAACATTAAATATTTCTATTCTGTAAAAATTACATATCTACATTTGTTTTGTATTGTTGTAAGATTATCTTTTAAGAAAAATGCATGACAACCTTGAATTAGATAAGTTTGTTGTAAAAAGGTTGAAATTTCAGTTTCATTCATACTTAGAACAGGAATAACAGGAACATCTGCAGTAATTTGATGAAGAACTATATCATAACAGATATCTGGCTGGAACAATGTTCTCGGTTCTCAAAAGGCAATATGGAGAAGGAATCAAGGATAGGGATTGCTGGTATTATATAAAAGATTTTTATTATATATCTTATAATAATTCATGAAGTAATGATTTAAGTATTATTTAATTTATACCTGGCTATGGTTAAAGCAAAATCTAAATAAATTTGTAGTAACAAAGCAAAAAAAATTTGTACGTAGAATATATCTACATTTAATGTGTATGAAGGTAATCATTCACAAATAGCTTTATTTACATATTTACATATACGAGGGTATACATGCGAGTTTCCATGGACATTGAATTAAAAGATATCCCCGGGCAGTTGCTTCTTGCTTTAAAGCCGGTATCCGAATTCAAAGGTAATTTGATATCGGTGGTCCATCATCATGAAAAAAGGACTCCCCGTGGAACTATCCCGGTTCAGATAGTATTTGAGACAAAACCGGAGAATCTTAATAACATCATCTCAAAGCTCGAAGAGAGTGATATCGGTATTGCACGCATTGACGAAAAGAGATATTTCGAGCATGGTGCGGTTATTCTTATAGGGCATATAGTCCATACCGATATTCAGGATACCATAGACACTATTGATAACACTGGCTATGCAGAGGTTGTTGATCTCAACCTTTCAATGCCAAAGATCAATACTCCTTCTTCAGCATCATTGAAAATAGATGCCGTAAGCAAAGCCCATCTTGAGTCGGCAATCGAACTTCTTAAGGATATTGCCAGTAAAAAGGACCTGCTGGTCGTAGAACCCATAAAAAGCGAACTGGGGGTCATTTAATGAAGACAGTAAGAATGTCTATTATCGGTTTTGGTGCCGTAGGCCAGGGTGTTGCACGGGTCCTTATTGACAAAAAAGAATATCTTGAGGCTGTAGGACTTGATTTCAGGGTTGTTGCCATTGCTGATTCAAGAACGGCTGCCATTGACAAGAACGGAGTTGATCTTACTGCGATACTTTACAGAAAACAGACCGAAGGTATCGTAGGTCCTGAAAAGGTCACAGGGCTTGAGATAATCAAAGAGATAGATCATGAACTGGTTATAGAGACAACTCCTACTGATATAGTTACAGGTGGAGCAGGTCTTGAGAACATGCTTATGGCCTTTAAGCATGGAAGAGACGTTGTTACATCAAATAAAGGACCTCTTGCGATGAAATATGCTGAACTCATGGAGGCTGCAGATGAAGGTGATTCCAGATTCAGGTTCGAAGCCACCGTTGGCGGTGCCATGCCTGTGCTGAATCTTGCAAAAGATGCACTGGCAGGTAATACCATCACCAATGTGGAAGGGATATTCAACGGTACATGTAATTACATTCTCTCCCGGATGATGGAAGAACATGCTCCTTATGACCAGATGCTGGCGGAGGCACAGGAACTTGGTTTTGCGGAAACCGATCCTACCTATGATGTTGAAGGGATAGATACGGCCTGCAAAATGGTAATTCTCGCAAATTGCATATTCGGTATGAATGCAACGCATGAGGACGTTACTGTAACAGGCATAACAAAGATAACTCCCGAAGCACTGCTTCTGGCCCAGAATGACGGTTATGTTATAAAACTTATAGGAGAGGTCAATGACAGTATGATCAATGTAGGTCCCAAGCTCGTACCTGTTGATCATCCTCTTGCAGTGGGAGGTTCTCTTAATGTTGCATCACTGCAGACCGATCTTTCAGGGCCTGTCACCGTAACGGGAAGAGGTGCGGGTTCAATAGAAACTGCAAGTGCTATACTGAGTGATATGATCTCAATTTACAGGGAATGATCATTTCCCTGCTTTAACTTTTATACTAGATTTCCAGGGGGACTTTTATGACAAGTTTCAGAGAATTCGCAGAGGCCTGTAAGACAATTGAAGCAACCCCCGGCTCTCTTGACATGACCGAACAGGTTGCGGAATTACTTGCCAGGGTTACGCCGGAAGAGTTACCTGTTGTCACTCATTTTGTGATGGGGGAGATATTTCCTGCATGGAGCAGCGAAGAGATAGGCGTTGGTGCCGGTATTCTGTATAATGCTCTTGCAAAGTCTGCAGGGCTTGCGGTTTCAGATATAAAGGGACTTGTAAGAGAAACAGGAGATATCGGCAAGACCGCTGTAAAGGCACTTGAAAAAGTTTCCAGTGGTCAGGTTACCTTTTCTTCCTTTATGGATGAATCTGATGAACTATCTGTTCTGGAGGTATTTGAAAGGTTCAAAGCCATATCAAAAGCCAATGGTAAGGGTTCCCAGGCATCCAGGATCAAGAACCTGCAGTATCTTTTCAATTCGTCGTCTCCTGAAGAAGTCGGGTATATAGCCCGCCTTGCTGTTGAAGAACTGAGGATAGGAGTCGGTGAGGGAATAGTAAAAGATGCTATTTCCAGAGCATTTGATGTTCCTTCCCAAGAAGTTGAACGTTCTTTTATGCTTACCAATGACCTTGGGCTCGTAGCAATAACTGCAAAAAAAGGTGGAAGGGATGCGGTACTGTCACTTGGTCTCGAACTTAATCGTCCCATTCGCATGATGCTGGCCCAGGTAACACCGGACCTTGACACAGCCCTTGCTGATATAGGCACTGCTGCTGTAGAGTGGAAATTTGACGGTGCCAGGGTTCAGATACACAAAGAAGGCGATAATGTCACTCTTTTCTCCCGCAGGCTTGAGAATATCACTGATTCACTTCCTGACATTGTGGAAGCGGTTAAAGAGAATGTCAAAGCTGATTCCGCAATACTTGACGGCGAAGCCGTTGCAATTGATGAGAATGGCAGACCCAGAGCATTCCAGGACATTCTAAAACGTTTCAGAAGAAAATATGATGTTCAGTCTACTGCGCGTGAAATACCTCTTATACTCAATATTTTTGATATAATGTATCTCAATAATGAGGAATTAATTGATCTGCCTCTTACTCAAAGAAGAGAAAAGCTTGCAGACTGTGTTATTAATGATGCCAGGATAAAAGTTGACACTCAATATGTCACAGATGATCCTGATGAGATCCTTAAGATATACAATGATGCTTTAAAGGCAGGTCACGAGGGTGTAATGATAAAGAACCCCGATTCTCCTTATTCTCCGGGTAAAAGGGGCAAGAACTGGCTTAAGAAGAAGCCTGTAATGGAGACTCTTGATCTTGTTGTCATCGGAGCGGAATGGGGTTACGGAAGACGTACAAGTTTCCTTGGTTCTTATGCCCTTGCATGCCATGACCCTGAAACAGGTCGTTTCCTGCCGGTAGGCAGAGTAGCCACAGGTTTTTCCGATGAACAGCTTGCAGAACTCACAGAACTCTTTTCAGATCTCATAGTCATTGAATCGGGTACAGAGGTAGAGATCAGGCCTGAAATTATCTTTGAGGTGGCTTTTGAAGAGATACAGAAAAGTGTCAATTATGAATCAGGTTATGCTCTTCGTTTCCCAAGACTTGTCAATGTAAGATCTGATAAATCCCTTGAAGATGTGGAATCAATAGACCGGCTAGAAGAAATGTATCTGATGCAGCGTGAAAGGAATGGCAAATGAAACGCAACTGTCTATTCCGGATTGCCTGCTATCAAAAGTGTTATTAAGAAACAGTAATTGTTCTAATATATGAAATCTAAAATCTTTGTGTCCATTATATTCATATTAATCATTTCTCTGGCAGCTGTGTTCTTTTCCGGTTGTGTGGAAAGGACACAGGACATAGAGCCGGATGTAATAACTGATGATTCACAAGCAGTTGAAGCTGATACTACTATATATATCGATGACTATGAGTTCCATCCTTACTTAGCTACAATATCAGCTGGTGATACTGTTATGTGGGTCAATAATGATTCTGTTGCTTTTATAATAAAAGGCAATCTTGTAGGAGGAGACAGTTTCCAGTCTCCTACGCTCAGAAAAGATGATACATTTACATATACCTTTGAAGATGTAGGTACTTACAAGTATGAACTGGTAACTCATCCCTGGACAAAAGGTGGACAGATCGTTGTAGAATGATAATTATACTAGATCAGGAAATCTTTTATTCCTGATTCCTTTGCCATTTTGATGGCTTTTTCTTTTTCCTGTGAAGTAAGATGCCTGTTTATCTCTGGATACATACAGGCAAGATATTCCGGTCTGTACTGGAACATCAGATTAAATCGTATTTCAGGTATATTCCCGGCGGTCCAGTCAATTATTTTCTTAGTGCAACAATCAAGATGTCCGGGAAGTACAAGATGTCTCATTAATATTTCTGCATCCATGCTGGCATATTTAAGATTTGCAGTAACAGTTTCCACATATTCCTTGATTTTAGAATATTTCATAGCACATCTGTTATTTCCATATTTGAAGTCTGGAAGATAAAGATCAACAACACCTTCAAGCAGCTTTGCAGCTTCAAGTGAATGGTACATATTTGAATTCCAGATCACAGGAATATTGACGGAGATATCCTTTATTATTTTCAATATATTGTGCAGATGCGGTGTAGGTGTAACGAGATTCAGGTTCTTTGACCCTTCCATTCGTCTTCTGTCTATCCTTGCTGTAAGTTCTTTTATATCAAGCTGTCTGCCGGTCTCAGGGTGCATGGATATATCCCAGTTCTGGCAGTAGACACAGGATAGAACACATCCTGTGAAAAAAACTGTATGTGACGGTACCAGTTCAGGTTCCTCTCCCATGTGCAGGAACTCAGCAGCATATCTGGAAGAATCGGTCAGTTTACAGAAGCCCTTTTCTCCTTTTTTTCTGTTAACTTTGCATCTGTGATGGCACAGATGACAATTTTCAATGATCTTTTCGGCAATTCTTATTTTAAGGTCCAGAAGATTGTTCTGCACTTTCTGATTTTCTTCATTGATGCCTGATAAATAGGTTTTTTTCTTATTCTCTCTGTATATTTCCATGTATCTTTCATGAAGAGCCCAGAGTTCATTTTCATTACAATCTCTGTCAAATGTAACATGTATGTTTTTTAGAAGCCGGGATCTTGAGGGCAAATAATTGCTCATTATGTTTTGATACTTATCAAGGAACACAGTTTCAGGCATAATCTTTATCAGTGAAAGTAAATTTATTTAAGCATATCTACTTGTCAAAATAAAATGAATATGAAAGGATAGCATGGAAGATACTCAGCTAATGATGATATTGTTTCCTGTAGTGTTCCTTATGAACGTTATTGCATATTACGTATTCATACCCCGGAAATACAGGATCAAATTTAAGAACAAGAACGGTTCGGCAGCAGGTAATAACGATCAGCAAACAAATCAAAAAGGCGCCAGCAAGAGTGCCTACTCTTTCTCAACAGAGATATTACCTTATTTACTATTGGTATCGTTCATCTATATCCTTGTGAAATCCCAGGGAGCGATTGTAAATATGCTGGATATATCGCCGGATTATGCTCTTGCAACATATATTCTTAATCTGGAAGGTGGCAAGGTAAGCATGTTCCAGAGTTTTACCAATCCTCTGCTGACCTATGTCAGCTCATTCATCTATCTCTTTGGATTCTCTTTCCTGCTGATATTCACATTTGTGACGCTCATATTCACAAGGCAAATAAGGGCCTTGCAGGAATATGCAATTGCAGTTGCAATAATCTATGTAGTAGCATTCCCATTCTACATCTTTACTCCTGTTAAGGTAACAGGTTACACTTTACCAAATGTAATTCCACTGCTTTATGATCTGAGTCCGATCATATATAATGGTTTGAGAACAGTAGACCCCTTCTTTGATAATTGTTTCCCCAGTCTGCATGCCGCACTTTCAATTCTGGCAATGCTTTTTATAATGTTCAAGACCGACCTGAAAGGGTTCAAGGTCGTTGCTGTATTCATTACTCTGGCAATACAGTTCACGATATTCTATCTGGGTATACACTGGATAACTGATTTCATTGCCGGTGGTATACTTGCTCTGCTCAGTTATTATCTTGCCACAAAATATCATGACTGGCTTGTGAACAAGTTCCGCCATATAGCAGGATCGATGCATAATGGACGGTTCTGATCACGAAAAGCTGGATTCTGCACTATATGTACTTTCCATATCCAAATTATTCAAGGACCTCGGTACAGGGATGCTTGCATTTTTGCTTCCTCTGTACATAGTAGGTCTGGACAGCAACATCTTTTCGGGTACTCCTGTAGTTGTCAGGGCAGGTCTGATAGCTACGGTTTTCGGACTTTCCAATGCTATATCACAACCTTTCCTTGCTCGTTTGTCAGAGTCACTTGACAGAAGAAAGCCTTTTGTTATACTTGGAATGGCAGGGTTCACTTTTATATCCTTCATATATGCAAATGTTAATAATTTCGATCATCTTGTGTTCCTGCGGGTAATCCAGGGATTAACCGTTGGTGCAACAGTTCCAGCTATCGTTGCAATGGTCACTCACATGTCTACCATGCATACAAGAGGTAAGGCCATTGGGATCTATTCTACTATGAGGGGTTTTGGTTTTGGTACAGGATCCATTTTAGGTGGTATAGTTTCAAGTTATTATGGATTTGTAACTGCTTTTTATATCTGTGCTTTACTGGGTCTTGCAAGTCTTATACTCATCTCCTT
>JAASSR010000054.1 GCA_021767785.1 Methanolobus sp. | reverse complement strand
TCACTGCGCACTTCTACGGTCTGCTCAGCTGCTGTTGCAGGCACTATTAATGCTGCAAGTGCAACAAGAGCGACTAATGCGATTGTTGTAAATCTTTTCATTATTTTCCTCCGTATTTATTTGTGTGATAAAAGAGTGAGAATCAAAGAATAAAGCGATTTATCGCTTTATTGGTCTTCGGATCTTGAACGAACAGTAAAATTCGTCTATTGCCGAAGGAGACTTCATCACCCTCCTAATCCCGTCATATTGGATTACAAGTGTTCTATTAAACATTTGCCTTTTTAAATCTTTTGTGGTCTAAATCCGAACTATTATCGCATTGCAATGGCAAACATCGATATAATAGACGGTAAATGTCGAACTTGCCAGACAAAAATAGAGAAAAAGCAGGCAAATACAGAAATAGTGTTTATAGATTGTCGACATTACCATAATTAAGTATTACATGCTCAATCATAACTATTCTCCCATATCTCCCATACGTTACAATAGAAATAGTTCAATATATTTATATATGTTATAACATAAAACAGACATAAAATAAATGTCTAAATATATGTACGAATTTTTATGTGCACAGCATAATCAAGCTTACGTAAAATTATCAATCATAGGAGTGAAACAATAAGATGTTCGATGGTGCAGCTTCTGAAGAGATATCAATGGATGATGAAACAAACCGCGTCAAGACAGGGATACCGGGTTTTGATGAACTATGTGGCGGAGGGCTCATCCGGGACAGAACATATCTCGTATCAGGCACATCAGGTGCCGGTAAAACAAATTTTTCCATACAGTTCATATACAACGGGATCACCAAATACGGTGAGAACGGGATAATAGTCGCCACAGAGGAAAGACCTGAACAGATAAGAGAAAACGTTCTCAAGTTCGGCTGGGACCTTCAGGCACTTGAGGATGAGAACAAACTTGTGATAATCGATGCCTGTTCAACCAAGATAGGAATACCATCCCAGGAAAAATATGTTGATGTGCGCCCCTTTGATATCAGATCGATGATGGACCAGATAATAGCCAGTCAGGAGGAAATAAATGCCAAACGTGCACTCATCGACTCAACAACATCTGTCAGCTTTTATCTTCAGGATCCTGCAAAGATAAGGATAGAACTCCTGAAACTCAGCACCACCCTTGAGGTAATAGGCCTTACATCAATGATGACATGTGAACTTATTGACGAAGCAAAACCATCCAGGTTCGGTGTGGAGAACTTTGTAACAGATGGTACTATAGTATTGTATTATAAGAGACACGAGAATGTAAGGATGAGAAGCATGGAAATATACAAGATGAGAGGATCGGACCACAGCAAAAAGATCCATCCATATGACATCACACCAGGCGGATTTGTAATTCATCCACATGAAGAAGTATACTCCATGTTCTGACAAGAAAGCTATCAAAGATCAGGATACATGTCCTCATGGCCGCATTCAACACATTTGTAAATTACAAGTGCACGACCATACTGATCTTGCCGCTTGATAGCAGGATATCTCCAGCGATTCATTTTTCCGTCACAAACCGAACATCTATAATTCATAAATTACACCAACAATTAATTATATAAAAGTATATATTAAATTAACGAATAGAAAAATGATCCGACCGGTAGAACCAAGTTGCAAAAGAAGATAGAATGAACCTGCTTAAAAATATCTCATGCGGCATCAAAGGGCTCGACACAATACTTGGCGGAATGATAAGTCCTTCAACTATCCTGGTGGCAGGAACAGCAGGAGTGGGTAAAACAATCATGTCCCTGCAGATGCTTTCAAATGCATCTAAAAACGGAGAAAGAGCACTCTATATTCCGATAACAACCGAAAGCGCAGAAAAATTAAAACTTTACAATTCAACCCTTGACTTTTTCGACAATTCCTTTGAAGTACATACTATAAACAGACAACTTGCAGAAAAAGACCCTTTGACAACTTTGATAGAAATCGGGAACATCGTAGAATCCGTCAAACCGGACAGACTTGTCATAGACCCTATTACACCACTTGGCCACGGCTTCATCGAACAGGAAAAAAGAAGATTCTTCTACACACTGGACTCCATGCTCCAGGAAGGCAACATGCTGACATTCCTTGTCGGTGAACTTCTCAAACCCGAACTTCACAATTCAGTGATAAGCCACCTTTCTGATGGTATAATATATCTCACCAGAGAAGACCGCAAATCAAGAGCCGACCATCTTATGGAGTTCATCAAGATGAGGGGTATAGATCCGGGCAGAAGTTCGGAAATCACATCTCGCAAATACCTGTATGACATCAGCTCTACCGGCTTCACCGTATATCCTCCACTGAGATCCGGGCAGGACCTTGAACTTGATGATAATAGAATTGAAACAGGTATTCCGGGACTCGATAATATGTTCGAGGGAGGATTATTAAAATACAACAGCCTGCTGGTAGCAGGTATTCCCGGGACGGGAAAGAAGATATTTGGCCTGCAATATATACTACAGGGACTTATGAACAAAGAACCGGGTCTTGTTGTTACATTTGAAGATACACCTGATCAAATGATACTTGATTCAAAAAGAATGGGATGGGATCTTAAAAGCTATACCAATGAAGGCCTGTTACATTTTATATGTGATAATCCAGGCGAAATATATCCTGCCGAGCATTCCACTAGGATCAAAGAGGTCATCGAAAAAAACGCTATAAAAAGAGTATTCTTTGACGGGACGAATCATCTGGAATTATCTGTACCTGACAGACTGGAATTAAGAGGATATATCCATTCAATAACCAGTTATCTGAAAAGCAGGAACATAAGTTCTTTATTTACAACCGACACAGTTCCCTCCGAATTTCCGGATAATGAAAAAATAGGTATGGCACCCATAATGGATTCCATCCTGATATTGCATAATTCAAAAGCAAGAGACAGGAGATATATGTGCGTCACAAAATCAAGAGGCACAAAGCATAAACGCTCAATAAAGGAATATGCCATCACGGAAAATGGAATAAAACTCAGAACAGATACATTGATATGAGAAAAATGTAAAAAATACTATCAGTTTCAAATATTCTGTACTTTGTGTCCTAATAATCTCCCAAGCTCAGTTAGTTCATATACACCAGACTTCTGTTCGATCAATTCTTTTTCCAGGAGTTCTGCTATAATGCGGTCAACGGAAGGACGGGCAATGCGCATGTTCCTGGCAATTTTATCAGCATCTAGCTGATGTCTGGATTCTAAAAGAGCAATTAATTTCTGACGGTTTTTATTCCCGGTTACAAACCCTATTAATTCTTCCATATTCTGCCTCCTATTAACCTATTGGCCTGCATGGTATAATTACTTTTAGATAGTGATAGTGAAAATAATATAGCAGCCCATAGATGATCATCGCTGCTCATAATAAGTGAAAGGATACTTTTATAACCAGTAATGCATATGTAAGGGTGGCAGGCTAGTCCGGGTAGCCCGGCGTTACCTGTAACCCGAAATCGCCGATACGCGGGGGACGAAGCCTGGAGAAGATGTTTGGACCACTTTCAAACCTGTAAACTCAACTGAGAAACCCCGTCCTGCTTGGATGACGTTGATACAAGTGCTTGCTGGAGAGCATGTGTTTGTATCTTAACTACGAGAACCAGTCCAGGCCCGGAAGGGAGCAGACCAACCGTAGACAATCGTCGCTTGTAGGGTTGCGGGGTGGAGAAGAGATTGCAGACCACCTGGAAGTGGGAAAAACAACGACTCCGGGCGTGCCTGTCACTCTATTCAGGAAAACGTTAAATATGTGAATTGCATTTAGGGACGAGCACGACAGTTGTGACGAGATAGCCAAGCCCGGTATGGCGCAGGATTGCTAATCCTGTGGTGCTATGCGCCTCGGGGGTTCGAATCCCCCTCTCGTCGTTCTTTTTTTAACTACCAGAATTACGAAATTCAAATGAACTTCATTAGTTTTCACTAATGGCAAAAACCCTAATAGGATAAAATAGAAAACTTAAATCAATGTCTGAAAAAACAATAATTCCATTGTTAAACAAAGATGAAGCTGAAAACCAGGAAAACAACAGTACATGTTCAGGCTGTAACAGTAGCGGATGCTGTGGAGGCTTCGGGATAAAAGCAGGTTCTGAAAAAGAAGTAGTTTTCAGAAATATCTTTCTTTATCTGGCAATGGGAATAATCATGTTCACTGTAGCCTATATTGTGATGAGGATAGTGACATGGATCAATGCATGATAATGACCTGGCATTCAACTGAAAGGATATCGCTTTATATTTCCGCATTCAAGGCATGTAACGACAATACAACCTTTCTTAAGACGCACCCTTGAATTATTACCAGCTACCAGATAAGAGCCGCACTTTTTACAAAAAGCACGTTTAAGTTCGGAAGGTATACGTACCCTGTGACGCATCCCGATTTTTCTGGCCAGTGAAACGTATCGATCACTTCTTGCAGGATCATTAGAATGCTCTTTGCCAGCAAGTTCAAAGAGATAATTTATGCGCTCAGTGGCAATGCTTCTGGCTATAGCTTTGCTCTTCTTTCTGGACCTTGCCATATTCCTGACACCTGCCAACAGATCAAAGAATGATAACTTCCGTAGAAGGAGACTTTTCTTTGACCAGATCAGAGAATAGCTCAGGATCAGCCATTGTACCCTCACCAGGTACATAACCCATAGGAATAACTATCTTTGGAGATATCAAAGCTACAGCATCGGCAGCTTTAGTCTCATCCATTCCCTGAGTAGCCTCAATTGGCAATAAAACAATATCAGGAGAAGCGGAAAGCCTTTCAGGAATATCACATGTATGTCCTGCATGATATATACTCAGTTCTCCAAATAACAGGAAATAACCTACCCCGGCACCGGAAGAACCATTGTCTTCGCATGAATCATATGCAGGAACAACTTCAATATCTATCCCTTTGATACTTAGCTCACCTGTGAGAGAATCACCGGCCATTATCCTTCTTGCATCACCTCTGAACTGTAAGCTCATACGTTCAGGTATAAGGGTGGTACAATCTGTTTTTCGAACCTTCCTTATAGAATCCGGTTCACAGTGTCCGAATTTCTCATGAGTTATCAGAAGAAGATCGGCTTTATCTTCTTCCGGAATATCACCGCTTAATCCATAAGGATCAAAATAGAGGACCATATCATTTCCTTTTAACATAAATCCTGCATTACCCAGCCATTTAATAAAAAATCCATCAATAGTTATACTGCTCAAGGAATCACATCTCTGATATTCTGATAATATATAGTTTGATAAATAATTCATATCCATTTACTTGATGACATGATAAGCATTAAAACTAATGTGAGATAAACTAATTTGAAACTAATCTGTGATTTAAAAATCGAAAAGAAAGACAGGATATATTAAAGAACAGAAAAATAGAAGTGTAACTAACAAGACAACATAAAAGAACAATGAAGAAAAAGAAGATCAATATATTATGTTCTGTGGCAGACAGAGCAAGTCAGAACATAAAAATAAACTTGCTGAAGAATGCGCAATGGCAACAGGTACAAGATACTTCAAAAAACTGGAACGATCTTGTATCGGTGCATGAAAATGAGAAATATCGGATAATAGAGATTCAGGGTCATCATATATATGAAGACAGAATAGACGAAAAAATGTTATCCTCGGGTTTTGATACGAACCTCATAATAGTAGCCTCGAAACATAAAAGTAATGATGGAAGATCGGTGCTTACAGCGCATTTCACTGGAAATTCGGGTAGTGCGGATTTTGGAGGAAGACCAAAAGAATTGTCGATACCTGCACCTCGTATTATGTGCTCCATCCTGAAAAATATGAACCTGATGGCAAAAGGTACACACTATTCAATAAACATGGAATCCACACATCATGGTCCAACCGACCTGAAAATACCAATGGTCTATGCGGAAATAGGAAGTTCAGAAGAGCAATGGGAAGATCCTGTTGCCGGAGATATTGTATCAAGGTCAATACTTGAAGCAAGATCAGAAGATATCCCCATAGGGATTGGTTTCGGAGGAGGACATTATGCTTCAAGGCAGACAGAGCTCATACTCGATTCACAGGTCACATTCGGTCACAATTTTCCCGATTACCAGCTAATTCATGTTGACAAAAGCATAATCTCACAGGCATTTGAAAAATCAAAGGCTGATTTTGTTTATTTTGACAGGAAATCCATGAGTTCAAAAGAAAGAAAAAGACTTATGAAGATCACAGATGAATTTGGATATATTTCCCTGAGAGAGAGTGAGATCAAGGAAATAAAAGGATTGCCATGGGATATTTTTATTGGAATTAAATTGATGTGTGACCAGATTTGTCCTGAAAGTAAGTTCACAATTACAGATCAATTCATATCCACTTTCGAAAAAGTCCGATGTACTAAGAACATATCGAAAGAGCTTAACTCATGCACTCTAAATGAGAAACTTCTACAGGAAACAATCAAGACTGACAAACAGCGAACAATTGAAACGCTTGAGAAGTATGCACCGATATATATCGAAAAAAAGAACGGAACAATATCAAATCAAATACTGGGCATGGGCGAAGATACTAAAACTGCTATGCAGAACGTTACAAATGAATGCATTAAAATACTAAAAGAGCATTATGAAATTAAATATATTCCTGATGAGAATATACTATACATAATAAGTGAAAGATTTGATCCGAAAGCAGCAAAGGAATTAGGTGTCCCGGAAGGACCAATGCTCGGAGAGCTGGCAAAAGGAAATTCTGTTGTTGCAGGAGGAAAGACGATCGAACCTGAGATGGTCCGCAAAAGGATAAAGAAAAAAATCCTGCTGGCCAATTAAATATAAATAATCATACCTTTAATCCAACATACGATTTTCATTTGAGGGAGAAAAAGAATGAGATCCATAGTAGAAGAGGCACTTGCAAGATCTGAACAGGAGGCAGACATCCGTAGTTCAGGTGCAAGTCCGGAGCATAAAGACATAAACGCGGAATTAGAGGAGATGCTAAGCCAGTTGCATACCAATATCAAAGTGATTGGTTGTGGCGGTGGCGGTTCCAACAGTACACAAAGAATGGTCGAAGAGGGAATAAAAGGTGCTGAATTCATCGCCGTGAACACGGATGCACAACATCTCCTGAATATAAAAGCTGATCAGAAAATACTTATCGGAAAGAAAAAGACAAGAGGTCTTGGAGCAGGCAGTCTTCCTCAGATCGGTGAGGATGCAGCTCTTGAAAGTGTAGATGACATCGCTGAAGCCGTCAATGGTAGCGATATGGTGTTCATCACATGTGGTCTCGGAGGAGGGACCGGAACAGGTTCTGCTCCTATTGTTGCCGAAGCTGCGAGAGATGCAGGTGCACTCACAATTGCTGTTGTAACATTGCCCTTCAGCGTAGAAGGGCAGGTAAGGAAAACAAATGCAGAAGCAGGTCTGGAAAGACTCAGAGATGTTGCAGATACAGTTATAGTAGTGCCAAATGACAAACTTCTCGAAGTAGTGCCAAGATTACCACTACAGGCTGCGTTCAAAGTTTCAGATGAAGTCCTTATGAGGGCTGTTAAAGGCATCACCGAACTTATAACAAAACCAGGTCTTGTTAACCTCGACTTCGCCGATGTCAGAACTGTTATGCAGAACGGTGGCGTTGCAATGATAGGGCTTGGTGAAGCAGATGGCGAGATCAAGGCTGTGGAATCCGTACAGAAAGCACTTAGAAGTCCACTACTTGATGTTGATATATCAGGTGCGACATCAGCACTTGTCAACGTGATAGGCGGGCCTGACATGACAATTGCCGAAGCGGAAAGCGTGGTACAGGAAGTTTACAGCAGGATCGATCCTGAAGCCAGACTTATATGGGGTGCACAGGTCAACGAAGAACTTGAACAGACAGTACGCACAATGATAGTGGTAACCGGTGTCAAGTCCCCGCAGATATACGGCCATGGCGGCGCAAAGAATGTCACCCGCAAATACGGAATCGATTTCGTTAAATAGAATATCTCCCTTTTTTGTAAGTGAAAGACCTCTGGGTTGGATCATACATCAGATGATCCAATCGAAAGGTATTTTATTAAAGACGTAGTTTTGATGCCGCTATATATTAGCAGACAAAGTTATAACATAATAGACGGCTTCAAAATATACGCATGCAATATAATCAATCATAACCGGTTGTGAAGTACTTTGGCAGAAGATTCATTCGATCTAAGTAAAATAAATAGCAGTAGCATAAACCAATCCCTGAAGACATATTTAAGGGTGCTCAAACTTACAAAAAAACCATCCAGAGAAGAGTTCCTGACCATAGCCAAGGTTGCTGGATTGGGAATTATTGCGATTGGTTTTGTAGGTTTCGTGATATATATATTATTGGTAGAGATGCCTAAATGGGTGTGATCATGGTCGCTGAATCCGCAATATTTGTGGTAAAGACAACCGCGAATCAGGAGCGTTCCGTCGCAAACATGATAACGCAGTCAGCAAGGAAGGAACATCTGGACATCAGAGCGATACTTGCACCAGACGAGCTGAAAGGATATGTGTTAATAGAAGCAGCATCGCCAGGAGAGGTAGAGCAGGCAATACAGACCGTTCCCCATGCAAGAGCACTGGTAAAAGGTAAATCCTCAATAGGAGAGATATCTCATTTCCTGACACCTAAACCAACAGTCACGGGAATATCAGAAGGTGCTATCATCGAGATCACATCCGGTCCTTTCAAGGGTGAGAAGGCACGTGTGAAAAGGGTCGATGAAGGACATGAAGAAATTACTGTGGAGCTGTTCGATGCAGTCGTACCGATACCTATAACTATTCGTGGTGATACTGTAAGAGTCCTCAGGAAAGACGAAGAAGGAAGTTCCTGATAGATCAGACAAATTATATCTATTCAAATCAATGGTGATATTCAAATGGCAAATGTTGTTGAAGCATTGGTCCCCGGAGGAAAAGCAAATCCAGGTCCTCCACTAGGTCCGGCACTGGGTCCTCTTGGAATAAACATAAAAGATGTTATCGATCAGATCAACGAAAAGACAAAAGATTACAATGGGATGCAAGTCCCTGTAAAAGTAATAGTTGCAGACGACAAGAGTTTCGATATAGAAGTCGGAACTCCGCCAACATCTGCACTTATTATGCAGGAAGCAGGAATCGGAAAAGGTTCAGGAGAACCTCACGAAACGATCGTTGGAAATATCACGGTCGGTCAGGCAGCAAAAATAGCGCGTATGAAGAAGAATGATATCCTCGCATACGATCTTAAAGCTGCTGTAAAGGAAGTTCTGGGATCCTGTGTCCCTATGGGTGTAACTGCTGAAGGCATGTCTCCGAAAGAATGCCAGAAAGCTATCGACAGGGGACAGTTCGACGATGCATTGGCACAGGAAGCATGGTAAGTTCCATGCTTTAACCAATAGTTTTAAAAATGATATAAGAATATTGGTGTGCCCACTACAGACAGAGTAAAGGTTCTTTTGACCTGATGCTCTAAACGCAGCCGTAGTAGACCGAAGCGGTCCTGCCTGAACATTAAGTTCGCACTACGGGAGGTAAAGAATGGCAGACGAAAACACAGTAGAAGCTATTGAAAAGTTATTAGCGGAGTCACCAGAGAGGAATTTTTCGGAGGGTGTTGAACTCGCTATTAACTTAAAGAATCTGGATTTAAGTCAACCTAAGAACCGTGTTGATGAAGAGATATTACTTCCTCACGGTCTTGGAAAAGACCTTAAGATCGCTGTCTTTGCAAAAGGTGAGGTTGGACTCCAGGCAAAAGAAGCTGGCGCAGAAATTGTTTTCTCCGAAGAGGATCTTGAAGAGATGGGAGATGACAAAGCACGTGCAAGATCAGTTGCCAATGAGTACGACTTTTTCATTGCCGAGGTACAGTATATGGCACAGATAGGTAAGGCACTGGGTGCCATTTTAGGTCCCAGAGGGAAGATGCCAACTCCATTGCCACCAGGAAAAGATGTGGCAGATCTTATCAACAACGCAAAAGGCTCGATAAGGGTAAGATCAAAGGACAAACTCACTTTCCACGTATCCGTTGGTCGCAGAGATATGGATATCCAGAAACTTGCAGAGAATATAGACACAGTCCTTTACAGAGTGGAACACTCCCTTGAAAAAGGTAAACATAACATAAAAGCTATTTATGTTACTACCACTATGGGGAAATCAGTGAAGGTGGTATAATGGAAGAAGATCACCACACAAGTCACATCCCACAGTGGAAAAAAGAAGAAGTTGAAGAGATAAAGGAACTCATAAAAGAATATCCGATATTTGGTATTGTGGGTATTGGAGGAATTCCGGCAAAACAACTTCAGAAGATGAGAAGGGATCTTAAAGACAAGGCTGTTTTGAAAGTCTCAAGGAACACACTGATCAGAAGGGCACTTGATGAATCCGATGATGAAAAGGATATGGAAAAGTTCGTCGATGCACAGACTGCCCTCATTTTCACAGAACAGAATCCTTTCAAGCTGTTCAAAACAATGGAAAAAAGCAAGAGTCCTTCACCTATCAAAGCGGGTACTATTGCACCTAAGGACATTATTGTCGAAAAGGGTGAAACATCATTCCCACCTGGCCCGATACTAGGAGATATGCAGGCAGCGGGCATACCTGCTGCGATCGATGCGGGCAAAGTGGTAATTAAAGAAACAAAAGCCGTTGCAAAAGAAGGAGAGGAAGTTTCACAGAAACTTGCTGCAATGCTTACAAGGCTTGAAATCTATCCCATGGAAGTGGGTCTCGACCTGAGAGCAGCTTTCGAGAACGGACTTATTTTCACCCCGGACGTACTTGCAATCGATGAGGAAAAATACTTCTCAGATATCGTACTGGCAGCACAGCAGGCATTCAATATGTCCGTGTTTGCAGCATATCCGACTGCAGAGAACATCAATACACTTATTGCGAAGGCAACATCAGACGCACGCAATGTTGGTGTCAATGCAGAGATACTGGAACCAGGTATTATCGATATACTTCTTGGAAAAGCACAGTCAGAAATGCTTTCAATTGCATCAGTTGCATCTGCTAATAATGAAGAAGCAGTTGATGATGAACTAAAGGAAGCACTTGGAGCAGCAGCAAGCAGCGCTGCAGCAGAGACTGAAGCGGCTCCGTCAGAAGAAAAGGAAGTTGAAGAGAAGGAAGAAGAACAGGAGGAAGAGGATTCTGAAGAAGACGGAATGGCCGGTCTCGGAGCACTCTTCGGATAATCAGGATTTACAAACTACAAGATTTACATTGATAAAATAAAAGGTGATTTCACATGGAATATATATATGCAGCACTTTTACTGTACAAAGCAGGTAAAGACATTACAGAAGAAACAGTTACAGCCGTACTTCAGGCAGCAGGCGTAGAAGTAGATGATGCACGTGCAAAAGCACTCGTTGCAGCTCTTGATGGAGTGGATATCGAGGAAGCAATGGCAACCGCTGCAGTTGCAGCTGCGCCAGCCGCTGGTGGAGCAGCACCTGCAGCAGAAGCTGAAGCAGCACCTGCAGAGGAAGAGGCAGCAGCTGAAGAAGAGGAAGAGGACGAAGCAGAAGAAAGCGGAATGGCCGGTCTCGGAGCGCTCTTCGGATAAAAAACTGATTTCTGTCCGCCTTTGTGCGGACAACATATTCTTTTTTTTAATCAGCTTTCCTGAAATAGCTGACATTTTACATAGTATTTAATGCAGATCTCATTCCCAAGGACCAGATAATTAACCCTGCAAATATCAGAATAGTGATTGCAGCATAGCGATTGTTCCAGCCGAGATTATTTCCGTGTTTATGATTTTACAAAAGACACAGCAAATAAAAAGATCGCACTTACAAACCCTACAATACCCATTAACGGCAGATAACCATCGCCTTCAATAGCAAAATAAGAAGATGAAAGCAAAATTCCCAGCAGGAAAATGTACTTCGCAATAGAATCAATTGTCCTGTATTTTTTGATCTCGTCGGTCTTCTTTTCCAATCTTTCGACCCTGTAACCCCTGATGGTTTCAATTACATCATTGACTCCCTGCGGAAGCTCCTTGATTATCTCCAGATATCTATCACCTTCAAGTTGCAGATATTCAATAGCTTCAAATGGAGAATAGCGTTTCAGCAATACCCTGGTTATAACAGGTTTAGCATTTTCAAGCAAATTGAACCCTGGATCAAGTTCAAGGCAGTTAGCCTCAATTAATATCAAAGCTCTTTCCAGAGTAGAGAACTCACTTGGCAAAGAGAGGTCATACTTCAGGGCAAGTGTAGCGTAATTATCACTCTGACGCTCACCGGCTGAATAATTCTGTTTTGAGATTATATCATCAAGATCAAGCTTAAATCTGCGTACATTGATATCTTCCTTATTGATACCTGTTATCTTAAGGAAAGATTCAAAGACAACATCAAGCCTTTTCTTATAGATACCATAGAAAAGATTCAGCATATTGCGACGTAGCTCATCATCTATAGTACCCACTGCACCAAAGTCTATGTATGCAATACCTTCTTCCTGCAAGATTATGTTGGAACTATGAGGATCGGCGTGATAGAATCCATCGATATAAACCTGTTTCAGATAACTTTTACTGATAATCTTTGCATACCATTTTTTCTTTTCAGGAGAAAGTCCTGAAAGTTTCCTGATAGTAAACCCTTCCATATAATCCATTACAAGCACATTCTCATTGGAAAATTCGTCATAGACATGCGGAACATGGACCTCCTGCACATCTGCAAAATTCTCCTCAAAGCGCTTAATATTCCTGGCCTCATTACTAAGGTCAAGCTCACGGTTGAGCAATTCTCTGAATTCATAAAGAAAAGAGTCAATATCAAAATTCTTCCCAAGGCCTATAGCCCTTACAATAAGAGGTTTGATATCATCGAGAATTGCAAGATCAACATTTATAGTATCTATAAGATTGGGTCTTGTTATTTTGACAGCAACCTTTTTACCATCAAGCTTTGCTTCATATACCTGAGCGATAGAAGCACATGCTATTGGCTTGGTGTTGAAATCATCGAATATTTCGTGGATATCAAAATCAGAGTAAGTAAGTGTTTCTTTTACCTCCTCTGTGCCAATACTGCAACTGAACCCCTCAAATGCCACTTTCATCTTATCAAAATCAAGCGGATTGACATTATCCTGGAGATTACCAAGCTCTTCAATATAGATAGGTGGAACGATGTCAGGTCTTTTACTCAGGATCTGTCCCAATTTTATGAAGGTTGGTCCCAGTTCTTCCAGAGCCTTCCTGAGCTTTACAGCATTTTCCTGATTTTTAAAATCAAGGGCACATGGATTTCTTCTGTTAGAAACATAATACTGGTTCACTTCACTGTAAAGAAGACTGAAAAGATTGTATTTAGTGAATACCTTAAAAATAGTTATATATCTTCGGATTTTCCTGAACATCGATACTATATTTGTCCTGTTAGTAGATATATGTTCTCGTGAATCATTCCTTCCCATTACGATGATGATTGTATGAATTCATCACATCAGAGATCTCTTTATGGGTATGTTCATGGATATGCAGGTGAATATGACCCTCAGTTCCCTCAATTGTTCTTGTGAGTATTTCCACTGCTTCATCAAAGGATAATGGCAGGTCATCCGATGAATAACCAAAGCAGTTCAGAACCTTGAACAACTTAAAAACATCAGGTGCTTCAAGGCTGTTTTCCTTCAGAAGTGACCAGTCAGAAAAGATCTCCCGCGGGGAACCTTCCGCAACTACTCGTTTATTCAGTACATACACACGATCTGCAAGTGCAGGAAGTGCATTGACATCATGCATGGCAATTATGGTAGTGATCCCATCAATTTCGTTCAGGTCAATTATCAGGTTTATAAAATCTGCACGACTTTTAGGGTCCAGGTTTGCAGTCGGTTCATCCAGTACAAGTACCCTGGGCTCCATTGAGAGCACTGCTGCAAGTGCAACCCTCTTTTTCTGCCCATAACTCAGATTATGGGGAACCTTCTCTTCAAAATCTTCAAGCCCGACCTTTGAAAGGGCTTTATGTACACGCATCTCAACTTCCTTTTCATCAAGTCCCATATTTACAGGACCAAATGCAACATCATCAAAAACAGTTGGCATGAAGAGCTGATCATCGGGATCCTGGAACACAACACCTACCTGATGTATCCGTTCCTCTATTTTCAGGTCGGAGATCTTTTTTCCAAAAACCCAGACATCACCACCCGGGTTTTTGATAGTTCCGTTCAGATGCAGGAAAAATGTTGTTTTTCCGGCACCGTTAGGCCCGACTACCACGACCTTTTCACCTTCATTTATCGTGAGATCTATATCCTCAAGAGCCTTTGTTCCGTCGGAATAAGAATAACTCAGGCCTTTTACCCTGATTGCTTCTACCGCTCCTATCATACTTATACCGTAAACATCAATTGATAAACATGCACAAAGATAGCAATTCCCACCATACAAGTGCTTAGTACATAATCCTTTGTGCTCATATGCAGATGAACAAGAGTATTCGGTTTGCCACTGTAGCCTTTTGCAACCATGGACTCATAGACCCTTCTTGTCCTGTCATAACTTTTTATAATAATCATACCGAGTATATTTCCAAATATGGAAAGTCCGTGATAATTGGCCTTTAAGCGAAATCCCTTGCATTCCATTGATTCCCACATTCTGCTGAATTCATCAGTTATAACAAAGATATAACGATACGTGAACATGAGCATCTGCACAAGTGTGCCCGGAACTTTCAGAGCATACAGGGCTTTTATTGTTATATCAAATCTTGTAGTTGCCAACATGATAAGAGCAAGAGTTACTGCCGCCAGAGCCCTTATGATGATCAATGAAGCAAAGATCAGACCATCAAAAGAAACCGAAATGCCTGTTATGTTGAGAACTTCCCGACCCTCTACTGTCAGTGGCATGACAAGCAGCAAAGGAAAAAGGAAGAAAAAAACCATCCTAATCCTTTTCAGTGCGAAAGCAAGGGGTAATCTGGAAATCAGCAATATCAGAAATGAGAACAGAAATCCGAGCAAAGCGATCCTTATCTCATTGACGAAAACAAATGAGAATATAAGAAGAGTAAATGACACTATCTTGGCCCGGGGATCAAAACGGTGGATAGGTGAGTCCATAGAAGCATATGCATCTATTTCCGGATATTCCATAATGTGTTCCCACCTTCAAATTAAATTCTTACAAATACAATCTTATTGAGATTTAGACTTTCTTGCGGATAGATACATGGCAATGCCTGCAATTCCGATGATATATCCAAATCCTGCACCTATCTTTGCAGCCAGTGGCAACTCCGCATCTGAATTGTTGCCAACTGCATCTCCTGTGAGTGAAAAGGTCTTTTCATCCTTGTGACCACTTTCAGAGACCACAATCCTGTATTCTGATACACCAAGTTTGGGTTTGAAATAGAACAGACCTTCTGAATCAGTCTTATCCTCAATATAAAGTTCTTCCTCGCCATCTTTGATAGCATATACCATAACATCTGCATCAGCCATCGGATCCCCGCCACCAAACCATGCCCTTACCTCAACTTCTGTGATGGTTTCCTGCACATAGACACGGTGTGCAGAAGCTGCCGGCATACATATTGTCAGGACTATACTTAGCAAAACAAGAATTTTCATTATTCTTAAAGAATCCATAATTCAAACCTCTCTTTCCAGTGGTAACAGCTCCGGCCTTACCTTCATGACGAAGGTCACAACAGAACCCGTTATTATTCCCTCGATTATCATCACAGGAACATGAGCGACTACAACAGCATAAGCAATCTCAGTGAACTGCTCACCTGTTGTTATCAACATCAAAGCAAGAAAAATTCCTGACAATATCATTCCCAGAGCACCACAGAAGGTCCCCAGCGCTGAAGGATTGAAACCTTTACTGTATCCGTATCTGAACAGCCAATATGCAAGGAGGGCGGGAACACCCATCATCACATTATTGATACCTATAGTTGTGATGCCACCGTGTTGAAAAAGAAATGCCTGTAATGTAAGGCCAACAAGCATTGCGGGAAATGCCATAATTCCGAGTACAACTCCAAGAAGTCCTGTCAGAAGCAGATGTACACTTGTGGGACCTATGGATACATGAACAAGAGATGCTACAAAAAACGCACCTGTCATTATAGATATCTTGGGAATTTCCTCAGCCATATCATGCCTGCATTTACAACGCCAGAGAATAACTGCGTTCAATAACAATGCGATTGCCCAGCCGGCAATGATAACCGGGAAGGACAGTACACCGTCTGAAATATGCATAATTGTAACCTCATATGTATAATTTGGTATGAATTGTTTTTTAATTCATATGATCCGGACGGAAAATGAGTGACAATCTATAAAAAAGATTTGATAGAGCAGGCATACCCTACCAATTTCATCTATTCTTTATTCTTTTCTCATTATTGTGTAGAGAGCACCAAATATGCCAGCAAGGGCAATGGTTGCAATAAATCCGGGGGTACTTGCAGATTCTGTGGAGGAAG
>JAASSR010000053.1 GCA_021767785.1 Methanolobus sp. | reverse complement strand
CTGGATAAGCTCAAAAGTGAGTGGTATGAAGATTTTAACAGGCTTATGAGCAGTAAAAATGTTAAATTCTATGTGTACTGCAAAGATCTCAAAATATCGTCTCTTGCGGTGAGTGACAATTGTTTTGTTCCGAGATTATTGTTCAAGAACAATACATTCAGCAGCAAACAACTATTTTGCCGGAATTGTGAAGCTCATAAATGGAGTAAAGATCTTTTTGATTATTTCCTGAAGGATTCTACTTTAGTAACTGATATACAATGACCTTTCATAATTTTCTTATCAGATAGTCCTTCATATCAATAATAGGCTTTGTTAATGCTTTACAGTAAGCATCAACGAATTTAGCCTATTTATGAATTGCTTCCGGTCTATTCTGGAATATTAGGTATCTCCGTCATTTCTCCACGATGATTTTTAAGGACATATTTCTCATCGTCCTTATCCATGATATAATAATCAGGCATCAATGGTATCTTACCTACATTTGTGGCTATGACATACATTGGTTGTGCAAGTCCCGTTGTATGACCTCTAAGACCATCACGGATAAGTTCGGCTCCTTTTTCAACAGGTGTACGGAAATGATCGATACCTGGTGCAGGCTCACAATAGAAGATATAGTATGGTCTTATTCTTGTAGCCAGCAATTTTTGATGCAGGTCCTGCATAATCTGTGCATCGTCGTTAATGCCTTTCAACAGGACAGCCTGATTTCCAACATTTACACCTGCCGAGACAAGGTCATAGACTGCATGTTTGGTCATTTCTGTTATCTCTTTTGGATGATTGCACTGGGTATTAAGCCAGATAGGTACATCATGATAACCTCCAAGGATCTCTTTCAGATTATCAGTTATCCTGTGGGGGAGAACGATAGGTAATCTTGAACCTATACGGATCATTTCAACATGAGGGATGGCCCTCAGGCTATCTATCAAATATTTTATCTTTTCATCAGGTAGTAAAAGAGGGTCTCCACCTGTGATAAGAACATCACGGACCTCCGGATGTTCACTTATCCACTGAATTCCATCGTCCACGTTAAAATCGAGTTTTAGGTCATCGTCGACAACTAGTTCCTTTCTGAAACAATGTCGGCAATAGATACCACACTGCTGTAATACGGTGAAAGCCACCCTGTCCTTATACTGCCTGGCTATACTGTCCGGACGGATTTCATCGGTAGCCCGGTTTTCCTTCCAGACGAGATAGTCTGACATACCATATTTGTTATGTTTTTCTTTTAGTGATGGAACAACCTGTTTTCTGATGGGACAATCAGGGTCGTCTTTGTCCATAAGTGAAGCAAAATAAGGTGTTGTTCCCCAGCGGGTGTTAAGTGTTTCAATAGCTTCTCTTTCAGAATCCGTTAAATTGATTATTTTTTCAAGCTGTTCTAAGGAATTAATCTGGTTTTTTATCTGATCTTTCCATTCTTCACTCATTATAGTGAATGCTCCTTGTTAATAAGCTGTGCTCATTAAATATATTTTGTTCGGTTAAAATCGAACAAAGGTGATAGTTTATTATGCAGGATATATAATTTAGCAAAGTTTTAGTATAAATGTTTTGATTCTATCTGAATACAGATTGAATTTTATGAGTGATTATCCAAAAGATAACACATAATTCTCACTGTATTGAGAATAAACATCAAGCACATCATAGAAATAATATGGGCTTCATCTTTTATCTGGGACGGCATCCCTGTATGTTCAATGGGCATGAAGAAAATGCATAACTGAAACCATATAACGGGAACCATTTATGTATCAAGAGATACCGTTCATGTGTGGGGTTTAAAATGAAACATTTGCTTCTTTATCTGCTACTAATATCCCTTGTGGGTATATCGGGCTGTATAAATAATACAGACAACAACGAAGAAATTGATGATTTAAATACAGGACAAAATGCAAATTTAACATCATTTCAGGTAGAAAGTTCGGAAATAGAGATTGTCAGCAATAACATGACATATCCTGCTTATACTGCAGCACCTTCCACAGAAGATGTAAAATCGGCAATAGTCCTTATACATTCGTTCAACGGACTTGAACAGGGTTACATCGATCTGACAGACGAACTGGCTGCAGAAGGATATGTGGTATTAGCACCTGAATGGCAAACTTATGAAAGCTCACCCTCTGACGCAGTTGTCGAGCAACTCATAAAGGACTGCATAGCTTATCTTGAGACCCGGTCCGATGTGGACGCAGAACGTATCGGACTGACAGGCTTTTGTGCAGGCGGACGCTACACAATGCTTTTATTGCCTGAAATCGATAAATTCAGTTCAGGAGTAGCATGGTATGGATTCCCTTATTCGGGAGGAAACGAAAATCGACCTGAAAGACCAGTAGATGTACTGGATGATCTTGATGACCCCATGTTGGTAATTCATGGCACAAATGATCAGGCAAGCAACATATCAGACATTTATAGATATGTCACGGAACTAGACACCGCCGGTAAATACTTTGAACTAAAAGTATATCAGGGTGAACCCCATGGTTTTATGCTTGCTGATGGCCAGTTGTCCCGAAGCTTTGCAGCCCGTGATGCTTACTGGCAAATGGTTACGTTCTTTGACCGCACGTTAAAATAAGAGGTTTAATATGAAAGATATAAGAATTATTTTTTTCCTGATCCTGGCATTATTTTTTGGAATCGGACCACTTGTAGGATTATACACCGATTATCTATGGTTTGATATGATCGGTTATACATCCGTATTTACGACTATTTTACAATGGAAATTGATTGCAATTATACCCGGATTTTTAATAGCGTTTGTTTTCCTTTACATTAATGCTAAATTTGCAATTGATTCAATAAGCGATATACTTGCCAAAGAAAAAGTTCCTTATGAAAAACTGGATTCAAAGACCGTTCTATTAATAACTGTAGTTTTTTCCTTCCTTTTTGGTCTTCTATTCAGTGGTAGCTGGAAAACTATTCTTCTGTATCTGAATAATACACCTTTCGGATTAGAGGATCCCATTCTTATGAACGATATTGGGTTCTATGTGTTTCAGCTTCCTTTCTTTCATCTGCTAAGAGGGGTTCTTTTCATCCTGACCCTGATCGCTCTTGTTATGGTCTTTTTATTGTACATATACAGACTGGAACCTGTTTTAAAGTCAGAGAGCATCGAAGTGGAAGATGAGGAAGGGGCCTATTACCTAAACCAGAGACCAGGTATCATGGAAATAATGGACAATCTGCCGGTAAAGGTACTTGTACATATGTCCACACTGCTTGCGTTTCTGTTTGCATTGATAGCCATTGGTTTTTATCTTAACAGATACGAGATCTTGTTCTCTCAGGAGGGAGTTGTAGCAGGTGCCGGTTACACAGATGTCCATATAAGACTTCCGATATACAATATTCTAACACTACTTTCTGTACTTACATCAATTGCCCTGATAGCGAATGTAAAACTTAAGAACATAAGACTTCCAGTGATCAGCATAGCCCTGATAATAATATTCATCCTGGCCGGGTCTTTTGTACCTAATGTTTATCAGCAGTTCAGAGTCGAACCTACTGAAATACAACTGGAAAAGCCATATCTGGAATATAATATCAATTACACAAGAATGGCTTTTGGTCTTTCGGATATTGAAGAAAGGCCGTTTGAAGCAAATGCAGATCTGACCCTGAGCGAAATCGAGAACAATTCACAGATCATTGATAACATAAGAATATGGGATCGAAGAGCCCTTGAGCAAACCTACAAACAACTTCAGCAGATCAGAACATATTATACCTTCAATGATGTGGATACAGACAGATATCACATGGTGGATGGAGGATACAAACAGTATATGGTCTCAGCCAGAGAACTGGATACCATGCAACTGGCCCCTGAAGCAAAAACATGGGTCAACGAGCGTCTTGTTTACACACACGGTTTCGGGATCGTTATGAATCCTGTGAGCACCAAAACAGATGATGGAAGGCCAGAATTTGTTTTGAAGGATATCCCACCAGAAGGAGAATTTGATGTTACTAATCCACGGATATACTACGGTGAGATAACAACAGACTATAAGATAGCTGATTCAGGAAAAGAGGAGTTCGACTACCCGAGAGAAGGTCAGAACGTATTCACGCAATACGATGGAAAAAGCGGTATAGTTCTGGACTCTTTTATCAAAAGAGCTATCTTTGCATTTACTTTCAGTGAACTGAAATTTATTTTGAGTGAATATATGACCGATGATTCTCGTCTGATGTATCATCGTCAGATCGCAGAACGGGCGGAAACTATAGCACCGTTCCTGGAATATGATAGTGACCCCTATCCTGTGATCAATAATGGAAAGATCTACTGGATAATAGATGCCTATACCACAGCAGATAATTATCCATATTCTGAGAGCTATTACGGGGCAAAGTTCTACGATATAAATTATATCAGGAATTCAGTAAAAGTGGTTGTAGATGCCTACGACGGAACTGTAGATTTCTATATGATGGAAGAGGAACCTGTTGTGAATACCTATTCAAAGATATTCCCCGGGCTGTTCAAATCATTCAATGAGATGCCGGAAGATCTGCAAAACCATATCCGATATCCAAAGGATTTCTTCAAGATTCAGATGGATCTCTACGAGAATTACCACATGAAAGATGCAGAGACCTTCTATAATAAAGAGGATGCATGGGAAATTCCAAAAGAGGTTTACAGAGGAAGCAGTATTGATATGGAGCCCTATTACATGATCACAAAGCTTCCTAATGGAGGCGGACTGGAATATGTGCTGCTACAGCCTTTTACTCCACGCAACAGGGAAAATATGATAGCCTGGATAGCAGCCAGATGTGATGAGCCTAATTACGGAGAACTAAAACATTATGAACTTCCAAAGGGTGAACTTATCTACGGTCCCACACAGATAGAATCCAGAATCGATCAGGATCCTGATATTTCAGAACAGCTGACACTATGGGGGCAGACCGGTTCCCGTGTGATAAGGGGTAACCTGCTGGTCGTACCTATAGGCAATTCCATCCTTTATGCAGAACCGATATTCATAAGTGCTGAAGAATCCGAGATCCCGGAACTTAGAAGGGTTGTGGTCTCGTCCGGACAGAGAGTTATTATGGACGAAACACTGCAGGATTCGCTGCAGATGCTGGTGGAAGGAAGAATTGTTACAGAAAATGGAGACACAGAACAGGCCGGCATCCCTTCCAGCGCCAGAGAACTTGCACAACAAGCCCTGGACCATTATAACGCAGCTCAGGACTATCTGGCAGAAGGCAACTGGGCAGGTTATGGTGAAGAAATAGATCAGATGGAAGAGACTCTTAACCAGCTATCTCAGACCCTCGAGGAGGAACAAATCAACAGTACGGGTTGATTCGGAAAAGAAGAATGAAAAGTGGAAAGCAAATATTTCTTTGCTTTCCAGCTACTATTTTTTATTTTCAGCAATTATCTATTTCTCATACTTGCCGGCAAATTCAACAAAATCGTCGAAATCAACATCATAATCTCCTTCAAAATCAAATATGCGATGATAATTGTTTTCGCCTATCATGGAATTATAGCATGCGGCAAATTCCACGAAATCATCAAAGTCTACATCCTTATCATGATCAAAATCCCCCTTCCATGAAGAGGTCGGGTCGTAAAGAGGCAAATTATCCGTATCTTCGGCTGTTATATCATATGGAATGTCACATATCCCGTCTTTGTTAAGGTCTTCGCAAAGCTGACTGTGTCCTGTCATATATGGATCGGACCAGAAGTTTCCACCTATGAAGTCACCTTTCAGAATGTTATTTTCCTCTTTGAGGCTGCTGTTCCACTGGTTCCCTAAGTTTATTCCGCTGAAATCAACATTTACAGGGTTATGGAAATAGTTATCGTAAATGTAATTACTACCTGAATATGACAGGAACAAACCCCCAGAATCACTGAGAAGTATATTTCTGTTCAGCAAATTCTGTGAACACTCCTGCATATTGATTCCTGCATCCTTATTCAAATGCAAAAAGTTTCCAGTGATATCATTTTTATCACAATTGGTCAGATAGATTCCGAAAGAGGAAACCATATCCTCATCAACTAATGATTCCGGCATGTTATCAGATACGGAATTATTTATTATTTTGTTACCGGATGAAAATTTCATCAGTATTCCCTGGTAGTAATTGGAATCCGCCACATTGTCGGATAGAATGTTTGAACTTGAATCTTTTATAAATATCCCGGAATCTTCATTCAGGGTGGCTGTGTTCATGTTCAATTCGTTGTTGTTTGAACTTTTCTCTAGAACGATTCCATAACGATGATTCGAATTCACACTATTATTGTTCAATTCATTGTTACTGGATCTGTAAAGGCTGATACCTTTCAGATTAGAAGTAAGAATATTGTCACTTATTTCATTGTGATCCGATGAGTTCAGGTAAATACCTGACCACCAATTTGAGTTAATAACATTGGACTCCAGCATGTTCATATCAGAGTTATGCAGGGAGATACCATTTCCATTCATATTCTTAACTATCTCGTTCATTTCAAGAATATTATCACTGGACTTAAAGAGTATCATTCCTTCATAATTACCGGTTAGTTTATTGTTCCTGATAGTGCAGTCGTATGAAGTATCTAAAAAGATACCGGCAATTCTATTTTCCCATGTGCAGTTTACAGCCCCTTCTATGGTCAGGTTTTCGATAACTACATTACTGGAATTGATATAAAATACATTATCACTTATATTCCCGGCTTTAACAATAGTATCATCTTGATTTCCTGTTACTGATCTGATATTTATCTGCTTGTCTACATCAATATTTTCATGATAAGTACCAGAATGAAGCAATATTACATCTCCGTTGGTGGCATTATCAATGGCCTGTTGAATAGATGTATAATCGGCCACCGGACCGGTACTGTTGTTCACAAAAACAAATGGTGATGCAGTAGTTCCTCCAATAAATAAGAACATAAAACAAAAGAAAGATACTGAGAACCTGATCATATTGACTCTGGTAAGTGTCATCTAATCCCCCACTTCTATTTTTTAAATACCGTATTCAGAAATTATTTTTCAAGTTAAATATGAATGGCTCCCGGCCTTATACTTTTGGAACATAAATTAAGAAAAACAGATACTTAGAATAACTAAGAAGGACCTAAAAGATCTCATCAAATAATCTTAATATGTAATCGTTAAATAAAAGCAGAGTAAGTATGGCTTATTATTCTCCGGATTTGAATTTTTTTATTTCGATCTTTTTCTTTACAGGATTATAATTCAAAAATACATTTTTTATCAGAACAGTAGCCTTCACTTTCAAGTTCAAGTGTCGAATGATCTATGTTATGTTTTTCTTTTAACATATCTTTTACAGATATCCTTATTTCATCCCGGTTCTGAAGATATTCGTCTTCCACAACAATATGAGCAGTCAGAATATCTGTTTCTCCTTCCAGAGACCATATATGCATATCATGGACAGTTTTTACACCTTCAATAGACGTAATGGAATCCTTTACCTCATTTACATTGATATATGAAGGAACACCTGCCAGCAAAAGATTGAATGTCTCCTTTGCATTTCTGGAAACACCCCATAGTACAAATAGTGTAAACCCAACTGTCATAATAGGATCAATAATAGGTTTGTCCCAGAATCTGATGATGGCCGATCCGATCAGCAGGACAATCCACCCAATAATATCCTCCAGGAGATGCCATGATAATATTTTTTCATTCTGGCTCATCCCGCTTTTAAGTCTGAAGAAACCCAGTCCGTTTATAGTAATCCCGATGATCGCGATAAGAATCATTCCTTCAGCATTTACCGCCTGTGGATCAAACAAACGCGGGATTGCCTGCGAAAGTATGAAAAGAGATCCTGCTATGAGCACAATGGCAGCGAATACCGCAGACATAAGAGATAATCTTCGATATCCGAAGGTCATTCTGTCAGTTGCAGGCCTTTTTGCCTGCTTTTCTGAAAACCAGGAGATTATCAACACAACACTATCAGCAAAATCATGTAATGCATCGGCCATCAGAGCCAGACTGTTTGTTAAAATTCCACCGATAAACTCGATTATTGTGAAGAAAATGTTCAAAGAGGCAGCAAATCCCACGTTCTGTTCCCTGTCTGCCATAAGTAATCAATGCGTGGGTATTAATATTAAATCTTCTGTACAATATGGATCTGCTGAAAAGAAATCAATATTTCCTGTCTCCGAATATTGCGGAACCAATACGTACCATAGTAGCTCCTTCTTCGATCGCAACTATGTAGTCGTTGGACATACCCATTGATAATTCCCGGATATCGATATTATCCTGATTATATTGTTGCATTTCATCGAAAATTTCTTTCATTTTTTTGAAATACGGACGTGTATCTTCAGGCGACAAAAAAGGTGGTATGCACATGAGTCCTTTTACTTTAACATTTTTGAGTGAGTGGATATATTCAATAATCTCTCCTACTTCATCGATCTTAAAGCCGAATTTCTGTGGTTCGTTCCCTATATTTATCTGAAGGAATACGTTTTGTATTTTAGCAATGTCTTCAGCTTTTGAATTGATATTTTCTATTATTTTTATTGAATCAACTGACTGGATAACATCAAAGTATTCAACAGCCTTTTTGGCCTTATTGCTTTGTAAATGTCCGATAAAATGCTTTTCACAGGGAAGGATATCACCACATTTATCTTCAAATTCCTGTATCCTGTTCTCTCCTATGACAGTTGCACCGGCTCTGATAGCCTTGTTTATTCTTTCCGGTTCCACTGTCTTTGTGACGCACACAAGTTTTGTATTTCCAAGTTCTTTAAAGATTCCTTTTATATTCTGAGTAACTGACATTCTTATTACCACGAGCAATTACAATAGATGTATTTCGACATACATTAAATTCATCAATGTATATGGAACTATCTGCCTGAATACAACATGCCTGTACTTATATATCATCTGAAACTAAACTATGTGGAATGCCAGAAATAATGAAAAAGTCTATATCATCTGAAAAGGACCATGAAATTACAGTTTGTCCTGATTATGAAAGCAAAGGCAACATGAGGATTATCTGGCTGATAATTCTGTTTATAGTTTCCTGGTCCTTACTACTTTATTATTATTCCCCCAGAGAAATTGTGAATATGCTGGGAGTACACAATATTTATGTTTTTGTTTTTCTCATGGCAGCTATCGGCGGAGTTTCCACATTTACTTCCACAACTTTTTATGCAACTCTGGTTACAATAGCACTTGGAGGAGTAAATACAATTCTGGTCGCATTATTTGCAAGTGTGGGACTTACTTTGGGAGATATACTTTTTTATTATCTTGGAGCGAAAAGTAAACATTGTATTAAAGGCAGGTATGCATCTCACGTTCTCTACATTACAAAAAAAATAGATAATATCGGCGACAGGATGATAATGGTGTTGATCTTCCTGTATTCACTGACACCCCTTCCCAGTGACATAATTGCAATATCGCTCGCAATAGTTGAATTTCCTTTCAAAAAAATGGTTTTGCCTTTATTCATAGGTAATTTTACACTTATAATTATACTTGCAGAACTGTCAAAACTGGGTTACAGTTTTATCTGAAGCTAATCAGATAGTCTCTAATAAATTAACAATTGTTTCTCTATCTTAATTGTCGCACAATATCTCTTTTTTGATAGACCAATAGCAGTCATCAGTTATTTTTGTAGATCCCGGATATAAAATTGTTTCAAGCTCAAATATAGAGGCGAATTCATCTACTATATTATCAAATTCTTTTTCATAAGTCAAGCCGGTTTCAACCTTTCCGAGCTTTTTGTATCCAGAGTAATCAAAGACCATTTTCATCATTTCGATGTCGTCAGGATCAGGAGCCAGTTTTGCAAGAACAAGCATTTCTCTCCAGTTAGCAGCTTGCATCGGTGTGAGGAAGTAGGTACCTTCTCCTCTTTTCTCGCCCATTACAGCGTCCATATAAGCACCTTTTTCACCGAATGCTGCGCATATACAATCATCTACAATATTACCCCGGCAGTCTTTTAAAATCCTAACAGGAATTCCCAGATCACAAAAGTCTTTCTCAATAGAACCGAGCACATTGCCGCAAAGACCATAAAAAACAAGTATGCCATCGAATAGCTTCCCGTTCTCATCTATTGTGCTGTAAACTTTCTCTTTAAGAAGCTGAGGCTCTGCATCAAGAGCAAATTCCAGAATATTCAGCACTACTACAAATCTGTTTTCCGGGAAATATTTTGAAGATATTTCACTGAATGATAGTTTTTCATAATCTACAGAAACTTCATTCAGTTTCTTTTCAATGCCTTCTGTGTTTTCATTCTCAATAAGAAGTAATGAAGTGTCCTCATCTTCTTCAAATATATGAACAAGTTCATCTTCAAACATACGACAGGATATCAGATACATTAATGGCATTTTGAGTCCTCGATTTTGGTTTTCTACAGAGCCGTTTTTCCGGCAAATTATTAATTACTACCATATCAAAAGATATCGATACAAGTAGATTATATTTTCTTTTCTTATGGCCCTATATAAAATCATCTTCTAAAAGCCCTGAGATTATAAAAAAATTAAGATAACTATTTAATTTTAATATAATTCTTAATTTAGTTAAGTAACTGTATTTCAAAAGACATATAAGCAAGTTTTTGTTTTATTCTTCATAAGAGAAATAATATAAAAAGAATATTATTAATATTGCATGTGTATTTGAATTTGGAGGAAAAATGTCTTTCAGAAAAACAGTTTTAAAATCAACTATAGTAATTATTTCACTAACTGTCCTAATGAATCTTTTCTGCATAAGTTCACTTGCATCTGAAGTTATTCTTTACCCTTCCTCAAAGACAGTTTCGGTCGGTGACACATTTACTGTGGATGTATTTGTGAAACCTGATGCAGAGATCACTGGAATGCAATTTGATCTTGAATATGATAATTCCATGGTCAGTATTGAAAAGGTAGAGGAAAAAGAGCTTTTTATACAAAGCGGAATGAGTACTATCTTCAATGAAGGAACTATTGAAACAGGAATACTTAGAAACGTATACGGCTGTATACTGGGAGATAAATCTGTTTCAACACCTGCAACCTTTGCAAGAATAACACTGTACCTTGGAGAAGAAAATTCAGATACTTTAAACCTTGATCTGAAAAATGTTGTGATCAGTGATTCAGAGGGTAATTCCCTTTCCACTATAACTACAGGTATTGCCATTGATATTAATGAAAATAATACCTCACAAAAACCTGGTGATTATGATCAGGATCATGATGTGGACTTTGATGACTTTGTAGAATTTGCCGGCGTCTATAATTCTAGAGCCGGTGATGGAAAATATGAACCATTTTTTGATTTTGACAATGATATGGATGTTGATTTTAGTGATTTTGTAGAGTTTGCAGGGTTTTATGAGAACTGAGATTTTTTGTATCTGCTTTCTGGTCGAACATGTGCAAACGACACATGTTAAATAATATGACATTTTTTTTATTTTAGTGAAATGGTTGGTTGGATAAATGAAAAAGAAATTACTTGACGTTATTTTCGCATCTGAAAAGAGAAAGCAGGTTCTTTTATTGCTCATGAAGGGACCTTC
Organism: Methanolobus sp.; assembly: GCA_021767785.1. Classification (GTDB taxonomy): domain Archaea; phylum Halobacteriota; class Methanosarcinia; order Methanosarcinales; family Methanosarcinaceae; genus Methanolobus. The sequence continues at coordinate 4,927 of JAASSR010000053.1, read as the reverse complement.
AAAAATGGATACTATTCTCAAATCCCTTGATACATCAAGACCTGCATTAATTCCTCAGATGAAGATACTGGAAGAACATTATCTGATCATTGAATCAAATGACACCTATAAATTAACGAATATAGGGAACTTGATTATTGATGAGATTGCTCCCGCGATCAATATCATAGATATTTTTGATGATGATCTTGAATATTGGGGTACCCACGATCTGGATTTCATTCCTCAGCATCTATTAAAAAGAATAAATGAGATTAAACCTTATACTGTAATGTCAAATATTCCACTGACAGAAATATCTGAACCAAGTAAAACAGCTCTTAATTCAGCCAAAACATCAAAGTATCAAACATCTGTAACCACATTTCTCTTTCCTAAATTTCCATCTATTCTTGCTGATTTCAAAGAGAACGGAGTACATATGTGTCTGGTAGTTTCCGAAAAGCTGCTTTCTAAAATAAAGGAAGAAAAAGATGAAGAGTTAAGAAAACTGTTGAATGATGATCTGAACAAAATATATCTGTATCCTGAAAAAATGAATTTCATGTCTTTTGGTCATAACGAGCATTCTTTCATGATGCGGCTTCTGACAAAAGAAGGGAATTATGATCATAATTATGTTATTGCCTATGGCCCTTCTGCCTTAAAATGGGGAAAAGAGCTCTTTGACTATTATTTGAAAGATTCCATTCAGGTAAAATTCTGACAGTTAAAAATATAAACCGTGAAAGCTATATTTTGAGCTAATGGGGAGCCTATATATGAAAGGAAATGAGAAACTTATAGAACATTTGAATGCTCGTTTAGCTGAAGAATTGACTGCGATCAACCAGTATTTTGTGCATGCTGAAATGTGTGAAGACTGGAATTACGCAAAACTTCATGACGTGATCGAAAAGCGTGCCATTGAAGAAATGAAACATGCGGAAAAGCTGATAGAACGGATACTTTTCCTTGAAGGAAAACCAATTGTCAGTAATCTGAATGAGATTCGTATCGGTAGTGAAGTTCCTAAAATGCATGATAACGATCAGTGGTCAGAAGAAGGAGCTATCAAAGGTTATAACGAAAGTATTCGTCTGGCTGCAGAGGTCGGAGACAACAATACAAAAGTCCTTCTTGAGTCTATACTGAAAGATGAAGAAGAGCACATAGACTGGATAGAAGCTCAGCTTGAAGAGATCGAACAGATGGGGATTGGAAATTACCTCGCACAGCAGATATACAAAGATGAATAAAGACGATACTGATGCATCTCTTTTTTATATTGATTGCTGAATGATTTCTGGAGGAATTCTGCAAATAGCAATTTATTCCTGCTATTCAAACTATATTTTTTATTTGCTATCCATTCAGGAAATATCCTCATCTTTTAACGGATGCAGGCGTGGAATTATCCTTCTGACCTTCTTTTGATATTCGCGATATTCATCGCCGAATTGTGCCACCAGTCTGCTCTCCCAGTGAAGAGAACCCATGAAAAGATATATTGTTATCAGGATGTAGATTATAAGCAGATTGACTGTCATAAATGGTGTAAGCCACATTATTATCAACCCTGAAAATAAAAAAGGATCTCTTATCCATCGGTAAATTCCCTGGATATCCAGTGAACCTGCTTCAGAAGTTTTAGGAGCAGATAGCTGAGCTCTTAATCTGAATCTGTGAGGAGCATGCATCAAAGCCAGGGGTCCGATGATAGCAGCTATCAACTGCCCTCCAACCATGAACCAGCGCCATGGAGATGACACTATGTAAATGAATGGTCCAGGGTTCTTATAAAGCAAATAAACAAGTGGTGCTAAAGTTATCACGGCTATGAGACTGTATACAGGCATGTATAATTGGTCAGCTCTTGAACCTAAAGATCGCCTGATAATACGTTTAACAGGTAAGCTTGCCAGCAGGCTGTGAATAACTGCAAATCCTATCAGACAAAAAATAAGAACCACTATTGATGAGACCAAAATAGCCAACCTCCATTTTTGTTTTCATTTGCTTTTATAGTTGGGGGAAAGTTCTATATAGGGTTTTTGAAGGTAAATAATTTCTAACCGGATCCTTTTCAAAATCCGTGCATAATATAAGTTCTTCAATCATCTGTGCTAACACAATTAACGTTTGGAAATGAATACGTGTAAAGAAAATGAATGAAACAGCATTATTTATTGCAACACTGGCAGGTATTGGTGGTTTGCCTTTTGGTTCGGCTATTGCCGCATTTCTCGGAATTAGCTGGGGATGCTTCTTGAGAACACAAACAAAGTACTGGCATTACATATTGGCAGCACAGATTATCCTTTCAGTGATCACAGCAGACAATGCCATTACAACTACAACAGCGGATCCATCATATCTTATCATTGATGAATTTGCAGCGGCAGGACTTCTTATTATTCCTTCACTAAGAATTGTATCTATCATTGCAGCACTTTCAATTTTCGGATTTCTTGACCATTTCAAGATTCTGGGTATTCATGCATTGGAAAATCTTCCAGGAGGAATCGGTATTGTTATGGATGATACTGCAGCAGCATTGATCTCCATTATTATGATTTTTCTGGCAAACAGAATAATGGAATACATGAAAGTTGAAAAGAGATGATGTTTTTGATGAATTAATAATATCCAGATATCATCGAATCAAATGGTAAAGATTATATTCTTCCTGTTTTCAATGTCATACTATCCTTGTTTTATTCAGACAGTTATTGAGTTGTTTGATAGAACAGGATTTATGTCTGTAATTATTTGTATTATTTACTATATATCTTCCCTTAATGGCCGGATATTGGTTTATATATAATAAAGACATAATTAATATATGCTAAATATAATTATAGTATGTGGCTGGTGGTATTATTAGTAACAAAAAAGGAAATCTGAAATATGTATTATTAGTGGTTGGTCTGTTAGTAATAGGCAGCATCTTCTGGGTCTATGCAAGTTTTTCATTACTTGGACCAAAAGACCTTGGTGTCAGATATACTCATGAGGATTATCTGAGCGCTATGGAAAAAACCGGAATGGAAATAGAATTTGAAGGGATGACCGGTGAAGAGCTTGAAGAGTACAAGCAGAATGCGGAGAAGAAATCGATCCATGATTACAACTTTGAATTTTCCGATTATGAAAGAAAACAGTTCACGCTGAGCGCAGAGGAATCAACGGCATTGCTGAATGAACTTGCACCGGGATTCTGGTGGTTCGATGATCTACAGGTAAAGGTTTTGCCTGACGGAACCATGGAAGGATCAAGCACTGCAGATATCAATAGACTAAAGACCGATCTTTACTCTGATGTTGCAGACGATGTGCCCATTCCCCTACCTGATACCCTCAATATTTACAGTAAAGGAAAGATAGATATCAATAACAATCAACTAAATGGTGATCCTGAGAACTTTTACCTTGGATCTGTACCGCTTTCTGATAAATATTTGGAAGAAGAAAGTGTCAACACAATGGAAGAATATTTCCCACGCATCTATACTGTAGTTCCAGGGCTTGAAATAAACAGCCTGACATCAAATTCCAATGGAGAATTTGTATTTGATGGTGTTATACCTCAAAAGGTATCCGTAACTAAAAAATGAGGCAGGCGGGTTTTTCTGTTGAAATATATGATGATCAACGGGAGCAGAGAAGAAATTCCTCCGTTCCCGCATCACAAATCTTATGTTTACAGGAGCAGGCAGTTTTTCACAGCAAAAGGTATCGTAAATCACCTGACAATGGGCGATTTCATCACATTGAAGGAACTTTACAATGGATTTAAGCACAAATGTTCAATTCCCAGGGTTCTCCTTGTGGACCCTACAAGTGACTGCAATCTGAAGTGTAAAGGATGCTGGTCACAGGATTATGAAAGTGGTCACAACATTTCCTATGAGAAGTTAGATGATATACTTGATCAGGCAGAAGAACTTGGGATCATGGATTGTCTGATGACAGGTGGAGAACCTTTGCTCAGGAAAGATGACATCATCAGGCTTTGCACAAAGCATAACAAAATGACATTCGGAGCTTTTACCAATGCCACCCTGATAGATGAAGAGTTTGCGGATAAATTGGCTGAACTTGGAAATCTGAACGTCTTCATAAGCATCGAAGGAACTAAAGAAGAAACAGATTTCAGACGGGGGAAAGGTGTTTATGATAAAGCCATAGAGGCCATGGATATTTTAAGATCAAAGAATATCGGTTTTGCTTTTTCTGCCTGCTACCATTCAAAGAACTATAAGACCATAGCCAGTGATGAGTTCCTTGACAGAATGCGTGAAAAAGGAGCATGGTTTGGATGGCTGTTCCAGTATATTCCTGTCGGTAGCAATGCGGATACTTCACTTGTATGCACTGCAAAAGAAAGGGCATATGTGCAGAAAAAGATCATGGATTATTGTAAAAAACACGATTATCTTGTAATTGATTTCTGGAACAACGGTCATCTTTCATTTGGATGTATAGGAGCAGGTGTTGGTTTTGCACATATCAATGCAAAAGGTGACGTTGAACCATGTGCATTCTGTCATTACTCGGATTCGAATATCTATGACGTGTCACTTGGCGATGCACTTAGATCGAAGTTCTTTACTGTATTCAGAGAATCACAGCCATTCTCAGACAACCCTCTAATGCCATGTCCGTTGATAGACAATCCTCAGGCTATTATTGATGTGGTCAATGCAGGCGGAGCAAGATCTACCCACCTTGCAGACCCGGAATCTGCCGAAGAACTTGCAGGCAAGAGCTTTGAGCGTGCAAAAGAATGGAAAATTCTTGCAGATGATCTATTCCTGGAAATGCCAGAACATAACAGGAAGAACTTCCCTCGTTTTTTGAGGTACTTTGCCTTTAAGAAGGGAATTACCGATGGAAGAAGAAAGGTTTAGTGCAGATGTCCATTTCAGTAATAACTCTGATGACT